>NZ_DLJR01000025.1:0-984 GCF_002484365.1 Empedobacter sp. UBA7611 | reverse complement strand
AATACGATAAACACTTGATTCTGATATTAAAACATCATGATAACGTTCTAAATATCATTTAATTCGCCAAGTCCCTAATTTATGTTCTTTTCGAAGTTCTAATACTTTATTTACAACTTCTTGCTTAATTTGATTTGGAAAAGTACGAGGTGTTGTTTTCTTTCTAAGTAAACCTTCTTCTCCGTATTCATCATATGCTTTTTTCCACTTATAAAATGTGCTCTTTTTCACGCCAAAAAATTTATATGCTATAGAGTTATTTCCATATTCTTTGGCATATTTTAGAACTTGTAGTTTTTTACTATAAGTTAAATAAGCTGCTATTTCTTTTGTCTTTTTAATCATCATAAAGCTATATTAGTTTTTTACTAATTTAGTCTACGAGGATATGACGTACCCACAGGGTCAACTCCCAAGATCAAGGCAAGATCAAGGCAGGATAAAGGCAACATAGTGGCAATAGAATGTATGTAAACGATTTTTGATTTACGATGTGAAATGTATTAAAAACGAAGTAAATAAAGATACCTATCAACGATGGTATTCAATATATAACGATGAAATCGTTAATCTGAAAGTAGGTATAGAACGTTACAGCAACGATCAAAATATTGCTTTTAAAATATTAGAAAAGAATTTAAATAAACTGACTGACATGAAGTTTATTTTCGAACAAGCAGATATTTTGCAAAAAAGAGAATTTGTTAATATAGTGTTCGACAGTAATTTATACTACGAAAATGGTTTTTATCGAACACCTACAATGATGGATTTATTTTCTGTTAACCATTTGAAAATGAAGGAAGAAAGCTTACTTATTTATACAAAAAAAGAGATTCTAAATAATAGAATCCCTTTCAGCGGAGAGTGAGGGATTATTTCATATTCCCTAGAAAAGAAAGTAATTCTAAGAAAACTCTAGATACTTCGCATCTATTATTTTTTGTTTTCCTTTCAGTTTTATGGGATCAGTATCAAAAGTTG
>NZ_DLJR01000023.1:0-56707 GCF_002484365.1 Empedobacter sp. UBA7611 | reverse complement strand
TAACAAGGGGAAGATTACAAAGATCCTACATTAAAAAGAAATATCTATAATTTAATTAGCCTAAATGCAATTGCAAAACAAGATTGGCAACTTTTTGAAGAAGCTGATAGTTTATCTTCTATCTATAATAAGCAAGTTGTATTATCAGAAACGAAATCTGTATATAAAGCTATACAATCAATTGAAGAAGACGCAAATTATGATGAAAAGAAATCGTTATTTACTTCTATTTTCACCATTATTCTATCATTCATTATAATATTATTAATCAGTTTTTTATATTTTAGAAAAAAGAAAAAAATCACTTCAGAAAACATTGCTTTAAATCAAGAATTATCCAGATTATTAAATAAAGAAAAGTAAATTAATAATTCACGAATTTCAAATAGCAAACAGAAGTGATTTCTGAAAATGAATATTAATTTTGAATTCAAGAAATTAATATTTATATGAAAAAACATTACTTTTTATCCCTATTTGTTACTTTATGTACTTTACAAATAAATGCACAAACAGAAGCTTATTTTTCTCAAGCTTTAGGTACATCAATTAGAAGTATTAATAATAATGGATTAGGTTTATCTGCTGTAAAATATTTCGATTACAACACAAAGGTTTACACAATTGCTGAAACAGCTTTAGGAATAAGTCAATTAAATACAATTAATGACAATGGTGATATTACTGGAGAAATGAAAATTTCTGGAACAAGTAATAAAGTACCTGCTTTTAAAACAAAAACAAGTGATTGGAAACAAATTGGCGTTTTTCAAGATTTTGTTTTCGGCAAAAGTACCTTTACTGTTTTTGATTATTCCGAAAATGGAAAGTATATCGTTGGTCAAATGTCAAAAAGAATTAATAATAAAGACATATATGGATCTTTTATTTACTATACAGAAACAGGCGAACTAAGACCTATATTTAATGAAAAATATTTAGCATTAGCTGTTTACACTATTAATGACGAAGGGTTAATGGCTGGATGGGTTGATGATGAAGGAAATAATGGAGGAACAAGACGAATCCCCTGTTTAATCGATCAAGATTTAAAGATTACATACATAGATGAAACTCTTCCGAAATCCGCAGTTTCAGATATTATGAAAATTAATGTAAATGGGCTAATGGCAGGAGAATGGGAAGGGCTTCCTATGGTCTATAATCATAAAACAGGTGAAAGAAAATCTATAAAAATCTATGATGGTTTTTATGCAGGAGCTTTTGAAGATATTTCTGATAATGGAATTGCTGTAGGATATATGACTACTATGAATAGTGCTAATCAACTAGTTAGAGAAGCTGTAATTTGGCATGAATCTTTTGGAGATCAAGTACAACTTTTAAGCGATTATGTTAAAAAAGCTGGTTTCTCTATTGATACTTATGATGGAATGATGGGAACAGCTTTAACAATATCTAATAACGGAAAATATATTGGAGGTTATGATAATTCTGCTTTTAACTTTGGAAGAGGATGGGTTGTCAAGCTAAGTGAAAAACTATTAAATACAAACGAAAGTATCAAATATACAAGTAATATAAACGTCTATCCTACTTTGGTTACATCAACACTTAACATTTCATCTGATTATATTATCAATCAATATACAATTACAACTATTGACGGGAAAGTAGTTAAAAAATCAAATCTTAATAATATAAAAGAAAAGATTGAAGTATCATCATTATCAAAAGGAATTTACATTATTACAATCAATTCAAATCATACTACCAAATCTGTAAAATTTATTAAACAATAATAAAGTAAATTCATTTCATCAATTACTTTTATTAAAGTAAATTAATTTTTTTCAATGTGGGTGGAACTTTTATAGTTCCACTTTTTTATTGTAAATCAATTCATTATTTACATTTTTGATAAAATTATTTATTTTTTTCCCTAAACCCTTTTATTTTTACAAAACTTTCTTACCTTTGCATCAGGCAAGTCCTACACAACCAGCTCCTGTTGAATCCTCCAGGACGGGAACGTAGCAAAGGTATACGGTCGTAGCGGTGTGATGTAGATCGCTTGCCTATTTTTATTTTTCTAAATTTCACTCCCACTTTTTTTTACCCCATTATTTATTCGTAAATTTGCAACCATTGATTTAAAGATTCAATGGAAACAAACAAAGCACCAAAGTACATTTTCGTTACCGGAGGAGTAACATCGTCGTTAGGAAAAGGAATCGTAGCATCATCATTAGGAATGCTACTAGAAGCAAGAGGATATAGAGTAACAATTCAGAAATTGGATCCCTATATAAATGTAGACCCAGGAACACTTAATCCTTACGAGCATGGAGAATGTTACGTTACGGAAGACGGTGCAGAGACCGATTTAGATTTAGGACATTATGAGCGTTTCTTGAACCGTGCAACATCTCGTGCTAACTCAGTTACTACAGGTCGTATTTATCAAACAGTTATAGAAAAAGAACGTCGTGGAGATTATTTAGGAAAAACAGTTCAAGTTGTTCCTCATATCACAAACGAAATAAAACGTCGTATCAAATTATTAGGTAATACAGGTGATTATGATATCATCATTACTGAAATTGGAGGTACGGTTGGAGATATTGAGTCTTTACCTTATATCGAATCTATCCGTCAGTTAACTTGGGAATTAGGAGAACATAATTCTTCTGTTATTCACTTAACATTAGTCCCTTATTTAGCTGCTGCGGGAGAATTAAAAACAAAACCTACTCAACATTCTGTTCGTACATTAATGGAAAATGGTATTCATGCCAATGTTTTAGTTACACGTACGGAGCGTCATTTACCAAAAGATGTAAAAGCTAAATTGGCTTTATTCTGTAATGTTCGCAAAGAAAATGTAATCGAAAGTATGGATGCAGACACAATTTATGAGGTTCCATTCTTATTACATAAACAAAATTTTGACGAAGTTGTTTTAAAAGGCTTAGATTTGCCAACTGATCAAGAACCAGATTTTACAGTTTGGAACAAATTCTTATCAAATCATAAAAATCCTAAAAACGAAATAGAAATTGCTTTAGTTGGTAAATACGTTTCGTTACACGATTCTTATAAATCAATTACAGAAGCATTTACACATGCTGCTGCAACTTGCGAAACGAATGTAAAAGTTCGTTGGGTATATTCTGGCGATATTACAGAAGACAATGTTGGAGAGCAATTGAAAGGAGTTTCGGGAATTTTGATCGCGCCAGGTTTTGGAGATCGTGGTATTTTAGGTAAAATAATTGCTGCAAATTATGCACGAAGAAATAATATTCCAACATTAGGAATTTGTTTGGGAATGCAAATTATGGCAATCGAATTTGCGCGTAATGTTTTAGGTTACGAAAAAGCAGATTCAGCAGAAATGGATTTAACAACGCCTTATCCTGTTATCAGTTTGATGGAAGATCAAAAAGATGTTTCGGACAAAGGAGGAACAATGCGTTTAGGAAATTGGAAATGTGAATTAACTCCTAATTCAAAAATTGAGAAAATTTACAACACAACCGAAATCTTAGAACGTCATCGTCATAGATATGAATTCAACAATGATTTTTATGATGAATTTGTTGAAAACAATTTTATTCCAGTTGGTAAAAATCCTGAAACAGAATTAGTAGAAATTTTAGAACATAATCAACACCCATATTATATAGGTGTACAATTCCACCCGGAATATAAAAGTACAGTTGCTTCGCCACATCCTTTATTTATAAGTTTTATCGAAGCTTCTTTATTGAATAAACAAAATGATTTATTAAATGCAACAAGAGAAAAAATTTGATTTTAACCAAACGATTGGTTTTATTTTAATTGCAATTCTTTTTGGCGTATTCTATTTTCTAAACAAACCTTCGGAAGCGGAGGTCGAAGCTCAGAAAAAAGAATTAGTTCAAAAGCAAGAGCAAGCAAAAAAACAGGAACAATTAAATAAAACAGCTACAACACAAGCTTTTCAAACTGTAGATCCTACATTAGCAAAAGATATTGAAGTTAGTAATGATAAATTAAAAGTTACTTTTTCGCCAAAAGGAGCTCAAATTTCTGACGTACAAATCGTTGGATATACAGCTTACAATGACAAAAAAGATGGACACAAAGATCTTTTACATTTGATAAAAGATGGATCAAGTAAGTTCAACTTATCATTCAAAACAAAACAAGGAGCTGTTCTTAATGTTTCGGATTTAGTTTTTGTGCCTCAAGTACAGAAAAATGCGAACAATACAATTGTTACGTTTACAGCGAATGCTCAAAATAGTCAAATTCAATACATCTATACATTAGGAGATTCTTATGGTATCGATTTCGAAATTAAAACGCAAGGTTTATCTAACATCACTTCTGAGAAAAATGTAGATTTAGCGTGGACAATGGACGGTTTCAGTACTGAGAAAGGGAAAGATCAAGAAAAATATTGGTCGCATACTTATTTTCAGTTCAAAGGAAACAAAGACATCGAATACGAATTATTTGGTTCTGACGAATGGGAAGAAGAGGAAGCTATTTCTTGGGTAGCCAACAAACAACAATTCTTCGCAACAGTTTTATCAAATGATGAAGGGTTTAAAACAACAAAAGGTGGTTCTAAAAACTCTGATAAAGAGGATTTAACTTATAGTAAACACTATCACTTAAACTCTAAATTAGAGTTGAAAAATAGTGAAATCAATTCTAAATTCACATGGGATTTTATTCCATTGGATTATAAAATGTTGAAAGATTACAACGACAAAGGATTCCAAAACTTAATTGACTTTGGTTGGGGATTATTTGGTTGGTTGAATAAATATTTCTTCTTGAATGTTTTCAAATGGTTAGCTTCAGTAGGAATCACTTACGGATGGGTAATCTTTTTGATGACAATCGTTGTAAAATTGATTTTATCTCCAATTATGTACAAACAATACCGTCAATCTGCATTGATGAAAGTTGTTCGTCCAGAGTTGAATGAAATCAACGAAAAATACAAGGATCCGAAAGATGCGATGAAGAAGCAACAAGAAACAATGGCAATTTATCGTAATGCAGGAATCAATCCATTAGCAGGATGTTTACCAGCATTATTACAAATTCCTATTTTCTATGCGTTATTCCGTTTCTTCCCGAACTTAATCGACTTGAGAGGTGTTCCTTTCTGGTTCGTAGACGATTTAACAGCATTCGATGATTTAATCAAATTACCAGAATGGGTTCCATTCCTTAATGGTCACTTAAGTGTATTCGCTTTATTATACATTGTTGCAATGATGATTTATTTTAAAGTTTCTGGATCTATGGATAACTTCCAAATGCCACAACAAGAAGGAATGCCAAACATGCAATTCATGAAATACATGATGTATGTAATGCCAGTTTTCTTCTTTGTATTCCTTAACAATTATGCTTCTGGTCTATCTTGGTATTATTTAGTATCCAATGCGATTAATATTTTCATCGTGTTATATATTAAGAAATATATGATTCACGAAGCGAAGATTCATCAAATCATCGAAACAAATAAAACAAAACCTAAAAAGACAGGTAAGTTTGCTTCGAAAATGCAAGAAATGATGAAACAAGCTCAAGAAATGCAAGAGCAACAACAAAAGAACAAAAAGAAATAATCAAACTATATTTCAAATTCAAAGATCCGTTAATGATAATTAACGGATTTTTTATTTATTCAAGACAATAAAAAATTAAGTATTCAATTTATTACATACCAATAATTTATTCAATTAAAAATACTTTTGTAGTGTATATTATACACTTTTTATGAATAAATTCTTTTTTATTTATTATTTTCAGATTATTATTGTCTCAAAATAATAAATAACATGAATAATATTTACTCGATTAAAGACCAAACAGCAAACCCTGGACCTTTAGGATTATTTGGTTTTGCAATGACAACTGTTTTATTAAACATACACAATGCAGGCTTTTTTCCTGTTAATAGTATGATTATGGGAATGGGTGTTTTCTTTGGAGGTGGAGCACAATTTGTGGCTGGCGTTATGGAATGGAAAAAAGGAAACAACTTTGGTAGTATTTCATTCATGTCTTATGGCGCTTTTTGGTTAACACTTGTATTTACATGGTTAGCACCGATGTTTGGCGTAGAAAAACCGGACGGAAATTCAATGGGATGTTATTTAGGAATGTGGGGATTATTTACATTAATCAACTTTTTACAAACATTAAAAGGTAATTTGGTCGGAAAATTATTATTTGGTTCATTAACTTTATTGTTCTTTTTATTGGCAGCAGGTAACTTTACAGGAAGTCAAAGTATTTTACATTTTGCTGGTTGGACAGGAATCATCTGCGGATTTATTGCTTTTTACGAAGCTTCTGCAATTATGATTAATCAGAAATACGAAAAAGCAATTCTTCCTCTATAAATAGTATGAATAAAAAAAATCCTTTATCAGAGACTGATAAAGGATTTTTTTATAATTGTAATGAATTATTTATTAAACATTGGAGCTAATAATTTTTTCCAAATAAATAAGATTAATAATGATCCTAAAATTGAAAAAATCCAATCCAATGGACTGAAAAAACTTACTTCTCCATCATGAGAAATTCCTAAAATTGTACGCATATAAGCTCCTAAATATGCACCAATAATACCTATAAGTGCAGTTACCCAAAATCCTCCCGGATCTTTACCTGGCATTATTGCTTTAGCAATTCCAGCACAAATTAAACCGAACACTAAGTATACCAAAAAGCTCCAAACTCCGGTAATACCTAACATAATAAATGAAGTTGTCATCATAATTAATACTATTTTTTATGGTTTTAAAAATTGTTAAGTAAATCTTAACTAAAATCGTTCCAAAAAGATAAGAAAAGTTTTTGTAATTTGTAAATTTGTAACACTATAAAATAAAATTTATGTCTCTAATCAAATCTATTTCAGGTTTTCGTGGAACAATCGGAGGAAAACCAGGAGATAATTTAACTCCAATAGACGCTGTAAAATTTGCAGCAGCTTACGGAACTTGGCTTAAGAATCAATCAAATCAATCAGAATATAAAGTAATTGTAGGGCGTGATGCTCGTATTTCTGGACAAATGGTTTCTCAATTAGTTTGTTCAACTTTACAAGGATTAGGAATTAATGTTGTCGATTTAGGTTTATCTACAACGCCAACTGTAGAAGTTATGGTGACACATTTGCATGCAGATGGAGGAATTATTTTAACTGCTTCTCACAATCCAAAAGAATGGAATGCGTTGAAATTATTGAATGCAAAAGGAGAATTTGTTTCTGCTGCAGACGGCGCACAAATTTTAGCTTTCGCAGATAAAGATGATTATACATTTGCAGAAGTTGATGATTTAGGTTCTTATGAAACGTTTGATGATGCAATTGATTTACATATCGAGAAAATTTTGGCTTTGCCATTAGTGAATACAAAAGCGATTCAAGAGAAAAATTTCAAAGTTGCGATTGATGCGGTAAATTCAACTGGAGGAATTGCAATTCCTAAGTTATTACAACGTTTAGGTGTGATTCATTACGATATGTATTGCGAGCCAAACGGACATTTTCCTCATAATCCAGAGCCTTTAAAAGAACATTTAGGTGATATCTGCAAAAAAGTAATCGACGAAGAAGCTGATTTCGGGATTGTAGTTGATCCAGATGTTGACCGTTTAGCAATTATCGACGAAAAAGGTGAAATGTTTGGAGAAGAATACACATTAGTTGCAGTCGCAGATTATGTATTATCAAAAACGCCTTCAGCAACAGTTTCTAACTTATCATCTTCTCGTGCATTACGCGATATTTCTGAAAAATATGGTCAAAAATATTCGCCATCAGCAGTTGGAGAAGTGAATGTTGTGGTTGAAATGAAAAACGTTGACGCTAAAATTGGTGGAGAAGGAAACGGTGGAATTATTTATCCAGAATTGCACTACGGACGCGATTCTTTAGTAGGAATTGCTTTATTCTTGACATATTTAGCTGAACAAGATAAATCAGTTTCTGAAATTAGAGCTTCTTTTCCAGCATATTTTATGGCGAAAAAGAAAATCGAATTAACACCAGAAATCAATGTGGACGAATTGTTAGTGAAAATTCAAGAAGTTTACAAAAACGAAGAAATCAATACTGTTGATGGAGTTAAAATTGATTTCCCTACAGAATGGGTTCATTTAAGAAAGTCAAATACAGAGCCAATTATTCGTATTTATACTGAAAGTACTTCAGAAGAAAATGCAAATAAATTAGCTGATAAAATGATCGAAAGCATCAAAAATATTATCTAAAACAATCTATTTTAATTGTTTAACAAATGTGCAAAACTCTAACAATTCGTTATGATTTTTGCACATTTTATTTTGTAAATTAGTCTATCACTATGGACGAAGATTTTTTTAATAACGAGCTAATTGAAGGTTTTGAGCAAATGCTTGATAATCGTGAATATAGATATTACGATTCAGAGGATTTGGTCGAAATTCTTGAATTCTATATTGAAGTAAATGATAGCGAATACACAAAACGTGCGCTAGATTTTGCAGAAAAAATGCATCCCGAGAATATAGATATCAAAATCAAAAGAATTGAATATTTTCTTACAATTGAGGATTTAAAAAAAGCTGCAAAACTCATCAAAGATTTAAAAGATTTAGCTGCAAACGAGTTAGATTATCTTTTGGTGCAAGCGCGATTTTGGGGAATGAAAAATATGCCTCGAAAAGCGATAAGTTTTTATGAAGAAGCTTTGCAAATAGACGAAGAAGAAACAGATTTTATTTGCAATTGTATCGGAAATGAATATTTGAATTTAGATGAAGTTCATTCTGCGTTGATTGCTTTCAGAAAAGCATTGAAATTCAATCCAGAAAATGATTATACTTTCTACTCTATTATTCAATGCTACGAAGAAATTCATAATCCTGATGAATGCATCGAATTTTTAAAAGATTTTATTGACGATAATCCATATTCAGAAGTTTCTTGGTTGCAACTTGGTTTGTTGTACAATCACAAAAAAATGTATGACGAAGCTATAAATGCGTTGGATTACGTGCTCGCGATTAATCCTAATTCTATTGTTGGCCATGCTAACAAAGCAGTTTCATTGGAAGAATTAGGAGAATACAATAAAGCAATAGAAACACTAGAAGAAACATTAGAATTTGATGATTCGCCCGCTGTTACGCATATGAAAATTGGTGAATTGTACGAAAAGTTAGAAAAACCACAAAAAGCATTGAAAGCTTATCATATTGCGATAAAAGAAGATCCACAATTGGATAAAGTTTGGGCAAAAGCAGCTTCGCTTTATAACAAATTAGAAAATATTGAAGAAGCCGAATATTACATTCAGCGTGCAATAGAATTGAATGGCGATAGTTACGAATATTATACAGATTCAACTTACTATTTTCTGAAACAAATGAAGTTTGAGGAAGCTATAAAAAACCTTTCAAAACTTGTTGAAATGAAACCTTTAGTATTCAATACTTGGTTTGCTTACGCCGAAACTTTGATTGCCGTTGGCGAATACGAACAAGCGATCGCAGTCTTATTAACAGGCGCTTTGAAGAATTTTAATCGTGCCGAATTTTTCTATCAATTAAGCAATGTTTATTATATTACAGAGCAAGATCAATTAGGAAATGAAGCGTTGCAAAATGCATTAAGTTTGGATCGAAATTTAAAAGATTCTATGATCGAATATTATCCGATTTTAGAAGAAAAAATCAATCAAATTTCTGGAAATAACGAATAAAAATATAATTCTTAAGCCATCTTTTTTAGATGGCTTTTTTCTTCACAGTAAAATAACACAGGTTTATTCAAAAAAACTTAACTTTATGATACTAAACAAGCCTTATGAACTTTGTCGCACATCAATATTTATCTTTCGGAAATCAATCGCTTCAAATTGGAAATTTGCTTGGTGAAACTGTAAAGGGAAAACAATATTTAGATTTTCCAGAAGATATTCAGAAAGGCATTTTATTGCATCGTTCAATTGATACATTTACAGATTCTCACGAAACTGTCAAACAAAGTTCAAGTTATTTTCACGAAACACAACACAAATTTGCACCAATTATTATTGATGTGATTTATGATTATTTTTTGATTAAATATTGGAATAATTATTCTGAAACTCCTTTCGAAAAATTCAAATCAGATTGTTATCAATTATTTAAGGATGAATACAATTCGCTTCCAAAAAAACTACAAGAAATCATTTTTTATTTGTTGAAATATGATTGGTTCGAAAATTATTCGACCATAGAAGGCGTTCAAAAAACATTAAAAGGAATCGGAAGTCGAGCAAAATTTGAGAATAATTTACATCAAATCATTCCCGAATTTGAAAAAAATTATTCTAATCTCGAAACTGATTTTCTATCATTTTTTCCTCAAATTCAAACGCATTGTAAGAACTTTGTATTCGTTGATTCTCAAGTCTAAATTTCATTTTAAGAATTCGATAAAATTCATTAGTTTAGGGCTGTAAACAAACAGAAAACCACAATGGATTTAACTTTTAATAAAAGAGAGGATCATAACAAATTATTACTTTCAAAACTACGCCAAAAACTGAATCAAGTTTACCTTGGTGGAGGTCAAAAAAGAATTGATGCGTTGCATAGCAAAGGAAAAATGTCTGCAAGAGAACGTATTGATTATCTTTTAGACGAAAAAAAACCGAACATAGAGATTGGTGCTTTAACAGGAGATGAAATGTACAAAGAACACGGCGGATGTCCTTCGGGAGGTGTTGTTGTGAAAATTGGTTACATTTCTGGTAAACAGTGTATTGTTGTTGCAAATGATGCGACAGTAAAAGCTGGTGCTTGGTTCCCAATTACAGGTAAAAAGAATTTGCGTGCTCAAGAAATTGCGATGGAAAATAAATTGCCAATTATTTATTTGGTGGACAGCGCAGGTGTTTATTTACCAATGCAAGATGAGATTTTTCCTGATAAAGAAATGTTTGGTCGAATTTTCCGCAATAATGCAATCATGTCATCAATGGGAATTACTCAAATTTCTGCTGTGATGGGAAGTTGTGTTGCTGGTGGAGCATATTTACCAATTATGAGCGACGAAGCAATGATTGTAGACAAAACAGGTTCTATTTTCTTGGCAGGAAGTTATTTGGTAAAAGCAGCAATTGGCGAAGATATTGACAACGAAACTTTAGGTGGAGCAACAACACATTGCGAAATCTCTGGCGTGACTGATTATAAAGCAAAAGATGATAAAGATGCGTTGGATAGAATAAAATCTATTGTTGGTAAAATTGGTGATTATGAAAAAGCTGGATTTAATCGAATTGAAGCAGCAAAACCTGCTTTAGATGAGAAAGAAATCTATGGTATTTTACCTGAATCACGTTCTGAGCAGTACGATATGTATGAGATTATTAACAGACTTGTTGATAACTCGGAATTGGACGAATATAAGCCTGATTATGGGAAATCAATCATCTGTACGTATGCGCGAATTGATGGTTGGGCGGTTGGAATTGTAGCTAATCAACGTAAAATTGTGAAGTCTAAAAAAGACGGAATGCAGTTTGGTGGCGTGATTTATTCAGATTCTGCAGATAAAGCAACTCGTTTTATTGCGAATTGTAACCAAAAGAAAATTCCGTTAGTTTTCTTACAAGATGTAACTGGTTTTATGGTTGGATCTAAATCTGAACATGGTGGTATTATCAAAGATGGTGCGAAAATGGTAAATGCAGTTTCGAATTCTGTTGTTCCAAAATTCACGATTATAGTTGGAAATTCTTATGGCGCAGGAAACTATGCTATGTGTGGAAAAGCATATGATCCTAGATTAATTACAGCTTGGCCTTCGGCTCAATTGGCAGTTATGGGAGGTGAACAGGCTGCGAAAGTTTTGTTACAAATAAAAGAAGCCACTTTGAAAGCACAAGGTGTAGAAGTTGATGAAGTGAAAAAGCAAGAACTTTTGAACGAAATTACAGCAAAATACAATGATGAAACAAGTCCTTATTATGCTGCGGCACGTTTGTGGACAGATGGAATTATTGATCCTTTGGATACGCGTAAATGGATTTCGATGGGAATTGAAGCTGCAAATCATGCTCCGATTGAAAAACAATTTAATTTAGGTGTTATTCAAGTTTAGAAAAACAAAAATATTTTTAAAAATAGAAGAGAATCCAATTTTAGGATTCTCTTCTATTTTTTGAATATTGTTTGAAACATGTAAATCAAATCTTGTCGAAAACTCCAATTCTTTACATATTCTACATTGATCTTAACTTTATCTGGCCAAAGAATTTCATCATTATATTTGATTGGATCATTTACATTGGATAAAATTTGTTCTTCATTTCGATATTTTAATTGAGCTGGACCAGTAATTCCAGGTTTAACTTTCAACATCAATCTATCCTCTCCAATCAATTTATCCGCATAACCAGCGACATCAGGACGAGGTCCAACAAAACTCATTTCTCCTTTTAAAATATTGAACAATTGAGGTAATTCATCCAATTTATAATCTCGAAGAATCTTTCCAATTTTGGTAATTTGATGTTGATCCGTTGTTATTGTCGATTTAGAAACCCCTTTCATCGTTCTGATTTTATAAATATTGAAAAATCTTCCGTCTTTCCCAACTCTTTTTTGTGTAAAAACGCCAAATTGATTGGTATCTATAGAACTTATGATAATTAACAAAACAATTAATCCCACTAAAAAAATTAGTAGGATTAATGCAAGTATATAATCAAATATGTTCTTTAAGATCATTTCAATTAAAAGAATTTACCTTTAATTCGAGAAGCTAAACGTTTTATTTTTCCGAATGATGAATTATCAAAATTCTCATCTCCAGCAAAATAGCCGTAACCGTATCCATAACCGTAACCGTAGCCGTAACCATATCCGTAACCATATCCGTAACCGTAGCCAGTTTTAATTTGGAAATCGTTGAATACAATTCCGACATTCGAAACTTCACCTTCATCGTATTTATTAGAAATTGCATTGATAAAGTTTTTCTCCGAGTAATTGTAACGTGTTACATATAGTGTACAATCTGCATAACGCATCAAATCGTACGAATCTGTTACTAATCCTATCGGTGGTGAATCTATAATTACAAATTCGTATTTCTCTTTCAATTCAGCAAATAATTGATCCATTCGTTTACTCAAAATCAACTCTGAAGGATTTGGAGGAATTGGACCTGCGGTAATAATATCTAAATTTGGTAAAATTGTACGTTGCGTAATTTGATTTAAGTCTAAATCTCCAGCAACATAATCCGTTACGCCTAATTTATTATTAATATTAAAATCATCAAATATTTTTGGTTTACGTAAATCTAATCCAATCAGAACCGTTTTCTTATCCATAGAACCGATTGAACTCGCAATATTCATCGCATTGAAAGTTTTACCTTCACCTCCAATAAATGATGTTACCAAAATCGTTTTGTTATGCTCATCAAGTCCTGGATTCTTGTATAAATATTTCAGATTAGAACGAATTGATCTAAACGATTCAGAAATTCCTGATTTTGGATTGTTAATTACAACCAATGGCGAATTATCTCCTAAAGGACCAACTAAACCAATAATCGGAATATTTGTACGACTTGTAATATCTTTTAGTACACGAACTTTGAAATCTAATAATTCTTTAATCACCACATAAATCAAAGGAATCAATAAACCAATTCCCAAAGCTATTAAATAATTACGTTTTGGATTTGGATAAATGGAACCTTGACCTTGATTTTTAGCTGGATCAATAATCGTGATATCAGATACGATAGATGCTAAAGATAAATCAGTTGTATTTAATTGATTAATTAAAGTTGAATATAATGTACTGTTTAATTCAAATCCGCGATTTGCTTCCACGAATTCAATTTCTTCATAAGGTAAATCTTTCGCTTTGAATTCAGATTCCGCCAATTTCGCGTTAATCATGGATAGATCTGTATTCAACTTTTGTAAATGTGCATTAACTACATTCGAAATATTATTTCTTGTTTTAGCTAATCGACGATCAATTTCTCTAATCTCATCAGTGTTCTCTTTATAAACTTTTAACATTTGCTCGCGCTGATTCTCAAGACCTTCTAATTGATCTACATTCGTCATATAATAAGACACATCAAGACCGGCAATATTAAGAGCGATTAAATTATCAACACTACTCGATTTTTTAGGCATTAAACGATGTAATGCATTGATTTTCTCTTCTACAGTTACGCGTTCTTTATCTAATTCAGTAAGTTTCCCTAAAAGCTCACCTTTTTTTGTATCGAAATTATAAACTCCAGTTTTCTTCTGTAACTCTTGTAAATTGTTTGTTGCGCTATCTAGCTTAAGCTTTATAGCTGCAATTCGTTCTTGTAAATATTTACGTGTTTGGTAGGCTGATAAATTTCTTTCTGCTAATTCATTTTCTATTAAAACTTGAATTGAATTGTTTAAAATATCAACTGCTTCATTCAAACTTTCAGCATTTTTTGAAACAGCTATTATACTTGAAATTTTAGATGGATTTGTGACATTAAAATTCTGTACAGCTCTTCCTGTTGCATCTTTGATTGTGACTAATTTAAATGATATTGAGCTCTCAGAAAATGGTACATTTGAACGAGTCAACATGATTTTATAATTTTTACCTACCATCCATTGATTATAATAACCAATTTTAGGTAAATTCAACTCGTCAGACTTTATAATACTATCTTTAGTAAATTGATATAAAGAACCATTTTTGTTCTCGACTTCAAAATAAAAAGAGTTATGATCTTTAGGTTTTACTTTTACATCAACATATGCAACTTGTTGATGTAATGTATCAATATGAACATGAAAAGGAGCATCTAATTTATATATATTAGATTTTTTTAAACGTCCTTCTTCTGTATAGAAAATATAAGATTCTGCTCTTTTTACAACTTTCTCATTATGAATACGAGAAGTTAATGTATACGATAACCCATCAATTTTATTTGCATTTCCTCCCCAAATAAAATTAATAGAGTTAGAGGCTAATGAATTATTGGCAGAACTATTATCTTTAATTTTAAATGTTGTATTTGCTGTATAAATTTTGTTCAGCCTCCAATTATTAAGATAATATGCTACCGCCAACGCGATTAGCATCGAAATTATATATAATGGCCAAGCATTCAATAATCTTGGGATAAGCCTTTCTACATCAATAAAGTCAGATTGTTTTTTCTTAACTTTTTGATTAATTGTTGTATCTGCCATTATTATATTTTATCAAAGAATAAATAAACTCCTAAAATTGTTGCAATTGCTCCCATTATAGTAGTAACAACAGTAAGAGGATTTAGTCCTACACCCCATACTTTTTCTTTACGAGGATTAACAACAATAATATCATTATTCTGAATCCAATAATACTCAGAATTCATAATAGATTCTTTTGTTAAATCGACATAAACCTGCTTTGTTCCATCTAAATCTGTTCTAATAATTCGAACATTTTTCAAATCAGCATAGATATTATTCGTTCCAGATTGGGCAAAAGCATCTAACAACGTCACATTTTTTTTAGGTGCTCTAAATACACCTTGACTTGCTTCTCCTACAATAGTATATTCTATTCCCGCTAAATTAACATCGATAAAAGTTCCCTTTTCGTCGTAGATTTTATAGAATTCTTCTTGGATTTTCTTACGAGCTTGTTCAATAGTAAGACCTTCTAATTTTATTTTTCCAATACGAGGTAACTCAATTGCTCCGTCTTGTCTTACATACACTCCATTTCCTCCTTGAGTATTATTACCTGAAGTAATAAAATCACTAAGAATTCCCATAGAAGCTCCTGCAGCAGAAGAAATATTAATTAAAATTTGATCATTTTTTTGAATATGATATTCAGGTTTTTCAAAAGAAATCTTACCATTTGCATCTAATTTTAAATTAGGATCTGGTTGAATTAGTTGAACATCTTTTAAAGATATACATGAAAACAAATTCATGATTATCAACAAAATGAAAGTTTTGGTTAAAGTTGATTTTAAGTTAAGCATTTTTATAATGATATTTTTTTATTCTTTTTTAATACTACAGCATATCGTAGAGAGACAACAAAACTAATTGATAAAACAATAAAAATCAAAAATAGTTTATTAATTTCAATATTTCTAAAATAATACCCAATGAATATAAAAAAAATGTTAATAAGTACTAATATTATTGAAGTTTGAATATGAGTTAACCCTAATTTTAAAAACTGGTGATGAAGATGGTTTTTGTCTGCCGAAAAAGGACTTCTTTTTCTAAGAATTCGGATTGTAAAAACCGATAAAGTGTCTACGATTGGAATAACAAAAATAAAAAGTAATAAAACAGGTCCTGTTTTTAAACCTAAACTAGAGGTTTCACTAATGTATAAAAAGCGAATTGCCATAAAAGTTAAAATAAATCCTATAACCATTGAACCAGTATCTCCCATGAATATTTTAAACTTTTTGGACAAATTATACCTTCCAAAACCTAGTAAAACAGCTAATGTACTAACAGCTAATATTCCTATTCCGTAATCAAATATTCTGTAGAATATATAAACAAAACACAAACTAATCACTATACCAATTCCTGAAGCTAAACCATCAATTCCGTCAATTAAATTGAATGCATTTATTAGTACTATAAATACAAAAATGGTTAATATAACTCCAACAAAATAAGGAATCTCGTAGATACCAAATAATCCTGAAAATGACTTAATCATTATACCAGAACCAAAAATAATTAAAATGGTACTTATTATCTGACCATATAATTTTTTATCTGGAGCTACAACTAATAAATCATCCATTAATCCAATAAAAAATAATATTGTAATTGCGGATAAAAAGAAAGAATAGTTAACACCTAATTCTGTAGCAAATATCGATGTTGAAACTACTATTCCAAAAAATAAAGCCACTCCTCCCAAGGTTGGCACTTTATTAACATGAGAACTTCTTTCTCCTGGTACATCCATCAATTGTTTTTTGTAGGAGATACGTATAATTTTCGGAATTGAGATCAATGTAATGATTAATGCAAAAAAATAGGCTCCCATTATGTTAATATATAAAGGAGAAATGTTTAGCGTATATAAATATTCTAATAATTTAAAATTTTCCATATTTTTTTAATCCATTCATAGCCCAAAAAAATGTATAATATGATGATTTGAAAATATTCATTTTTAAATAATATCTATAGACATCATATTGTTTTTTAGCAATTCGTAATTTATTTCGAGAAACAGAGTTATTTCGAATTCTGTAAATAGCTAAAGATTCATTGATTGCTCTTGCATATTTTATTCTACCTAACAAATCTATCCACATTGCATGATCTTCTCGAAGTTCTACATCTGGAACTGGTATTTTTCCAATTCGTTTTGAATCATATACAGATGTTAACATCGGAATAGGACAATTGTATAAAATTCGATTTCGATCTACTTTATCTACAGCAATAAAATCTGCTAACAATGGCTTTAAATTTTCATCAACACGCTTATAACTTGAATAAACTAACTCTTCATTATTCTCTATTAAATAATTAATTGTAGTTTCTAAAAAATTTGGTAACCACAAATCGTCACTATCGAGAAATGTTATAAATCTGCCTTGTGCTTTATTTAATGCTAAATTTCTAGAATAGGCAGCTCCTTGGTTTTTAGATTGAATAATTAATTTTATTCTATTATCATTAAAAGATTGAATTATTTCACCTGATTTATCTGATGAGCAATCATCTACAATAATCCATTCCCAGTTCGTATAAGTTTGAGATTTGATAGAATTGTAAGTGTCAGCTATATATTTTTCTGAATTATAGCATGGTGTTATAATTGATACTATTTCCATTTCCATAAACCGTAAATAGCTTCTTTATTAAAAATTGTTCTATAATTACCAAAATTCGATTTATGTCCCTGTTTAACTTGAAACCAAAAAATCAATAACACAGTATAAGATACAAAACTTACATAAATAAAATTCCGTTTAAACTTATCTCCATTAAAAGTATATACTAATCTTCCTACTGTAAGCCCTAAGAAAACTAAATAAAATCCTGGTAATCTAACACCAAAAATTCCCTTACCTAAAAAGAAGTAAAGTAATACTCCAAAAACAAAAAGATTACGGAAATAACAATATAATTTATCTTCTACAGCATATTTATTATAAATAATAATTGAAAGAATTGAAATAATCTTCACGAAATCACCTACTGCTACACCATCTCCTTGGTCATATAATTGACTTTGATAATCCTCAAACTTATCTTGCCCAATTGGCATATATTGCATAATAACCTCAATAATAGAATTTAATCCTGTATAGAAGCCTATGATAGAAAAAACAACTAACCAACCTATAAATTTTTCATCAAACTTCATTGGAGCAATCCAATAAGCAAGTAAAAAAACAATTATAGATTCATGAAATTGGAATCCAATTGCAATACAAATTAAAAATTTAATTAAATTTCGATCAATTACATAGCGAATTGAATATATGGCTATAGCATTTGCCAAACCTTGTCTAATATGCACATGCTCTTCGAACATAAAGTTTGGCATTGCGTATATAAATAGCACTAAAAAAGGAAATCCTCCATACTTATAAAATGTCGAAGATTTTAAAATCAAGGATGTAGTTGCAACAGTTAATGTAAGCATTCCAAAATCAAAACCATAATCAACTAGAATTTTGTTTAATCCTAAATAACCTTTTTCCATACTCGCCATTTCAGCAAATCGATCAAATTCTGACCAACTAGTACTTGCTAATAAGTTAAATGTATTAAAATAAGCCACCCAATCAGGACTCAAAGCGTAACCTAATCCTGCAGTTAGAGTCATTATGACAACAATTAATATATATAATTGTTTACTAACCTTTTTATTAGAAAACTCTAAAAAAGATGCAACAAGTAGAAATGCAAATATGAATAAATAAATAAAACTCACTACAGATTAGAATTTAAGTAATAGTTGAGGATTAATTAAGGCTATATAGTAAAAAAATCGTTTTTTCAATGGTAATGAATTTAAATAATTTCTATCGAAACGTATATAGTTTTTAAGTTCTTTTTTTGTTAAGTTATTCGCCTTTAAAAAGTCATTCAAAACATTTAACATTTTACGCTTCAAATTATTATCTTTCACATAAGCCAAATAAGCTAAATACGAATAATAACCTTGTATGATTTGAAAACGCTTTAACTCAGTTACAAATGTATTGTAATTACTCTGATAAAAATAATTTGCCACCTCATTTACAGCTACAAACATATCCAAACCTTTTTCTGTATGTGTTTTGCTTATAGAGTTTTGTCGTTCAAAATACTTATAAAAAGGTTCATTAATTTTAGAAATAACACTCGAATCTAAAACTAATTTCGGAATCAATTCTATATCCTCAAAATGAATTCCTCTTCTAAATCGATGATTTTCAAACAACGATTTTTTAAAGATTTTATTACAAGCAAAGCAACTCATTTCTCCAAAAATTGTAAAATCATCTGATAAAACTATTTTTTCTGGCAATTGAGGCGATTGTGGTAAATCACGAAATTCAGTTCCTTTTTCATCAACTTTTACCAAATCACATAAAACAATTTCAGATTGATGTTTTTTTGCCAAATCAAACATCTTTTCAAACATTGATGAATCTATATAATCGTCAGAATCAATAAAAGCGATAAACTCTCCTTTCGCTTTATCAATTCCAAAATTTCTCGCATCACTTAATCCTCCATTTTCTTTCTGAATAGAAATTATGCGCGAATCTTTAGAAACAAATTCATCAATAATTTCTTGCGAATTATCCTTAGAACCATCATTCACAACAATCACTTCAATATCTTTCAACGTTTGATTCAATATCGAATTTAAACATTTCGAAAGATATTTTCCGGTGTTATAAACTGGTACAATGACGGATATTTTAGGCTGAATTGACATTATATTTTATCAAAAATTGATTCGTATTTAGAAATAATAATCTCTTTGCTAAAGCGTGAATAAATACTTTTTACTATTTTTTCTTTATCGTGAGATTGATTCAAAATTTCTTTCATTTTTTCTGCAAAACCTTTTGAATCTGAAATTGGAAAAACTTCTGCATTAATACCTTCTTGCACAATTTCATTGATTCCTCCTGGACAATTATTTGCCAAACTATAAGTTCCACAAGCTCCAGCTTCCAGCAAAACATTCGGAAAACCTTCGTAACGAGAAGAAAGTACAAACAAATCTGCATTTTTTAGGTAAACAAATGGATTTGAAACTTTTCCTTTAAACGTTACATTATTCAAACTCAATTCATCTTTTTGTTGAGCTAGTTTATCTTTAAAAGCTCCATCTCCAAGAATCGTTAAATGTATATTTTCTCCTTTCAATTCATTCATCACATTTAATAAAAGATCAAAACCTTTTCGTGGTGAAAGATTTCCTATTGCCACAATATTTTTATAGCTCGTGTCAAAATCGATAGTAATACTTTCTATTTTTAATCGATTAATTAAATCAAAATCAACTGGATTATTAATTTTTATAATTTTATATTCCGAAATTCTAAAATTCTCAATCAAATCATTTTTCATATCGTCACTTTGCGCAATAATTTGATGAAAATTATTATAAAATCGATAAAAGAATAAAATTTCTTTACGTTTTACATGTTCAGAAACTACATTTGTTTCTCTTGTAATAAACTTCGTTCTAGGAAACAAAGAAATGATTAGTGATAAAAAAGCTGAAATTTCCCCCCAACCTGTAAAAACAATTTCTGGTTTTAACTTTTTAATCAACGGAATAATTTTGAAAATCGAATAACGAATTCGAGAAACGTTTAATTCAATAATTTCAACATCATCTTTCAAATGATTTAAATAATAACCTTCTTTTTTAAACAACACCAATTTTGGACAGAATTTCGTTCGATCCAATTCATTGCAAAGCGTTGTAATTACTCGCTCCGCACCACCTTGATTAAGGTCTGGTAATATGAAAAGTATTGTTTTCAAAAAAAAATTTATTCAATTCTATTATTAATATAACCTTCCGTAGCTTTTTCGTTCGAAATAATTTGCATTGGATTTCCTGTCACAATCGAATTGTCTGGCACATCTTGCGTTACATAACTGTTTGGCGCAATCAACACGTTATTTCCAATTGTAATTCCACCAACAATTACGGCATTTGTACCAACCCAAACATCGTCTTTCAAAATTGGAAACCCTTTCGATTTCCCTCTATTTGTCTGACCTAACGTAACACCATGCGCAATATTACAATTTTTCCCTATTTTACATTTTGGATTAACGACAACGGTTCCCCAATGCCCTAAATTTAACCCTGATCCAATTTCTGTTCTTGCAGAAATTTGATAACCATATTTAATCGAATAACGACGCAACAACAAACGATAAACTAAACCTAAAGGATGTTTAGCAGAATATTGTTGAGCTTTTCTTAAACAATAAATAAAACGAAAACCTGGACTCATAAAACCTTTCAATAAAGGAGAATTTGTCCAATATCCAAAGTTTCGATAAAAATCTTTCTGAATAATTGTTTTCATAATTTAGTTTAAATATTTTTCAATTGAATTTACTGCATTCCCCAACTCAAAAGGTAATGTTTTTCCTTCAATGATTTGTTGATATTTATGGGCAATTTCAGGATTTTGAATAAAATATTTCATTCCATCATAAATTGCTTCCTCTTCATTATGGATAATATACCCTAATTCGCCATCATTCAACATTTCTCTAACTCCCGAAACATCTGTTGCTATAATTGGTTTTGCTAAAACCATCGCTTCAAACAAAACTGTTGGGTAACCTTCGTAACGAGAGGATAAAATATAATAATCTGCCTGAACAAAATAGGGATAAGGATTTTCTTTGAAACCAATCAAATGTGCAGTTTCTTCAACTCTTAATTCTTCAACCAATTTTTTGATATTCGGAAAATCGTAACCGTCACCAACAATCCAAACTTGATGTTGAAAACCTTCGTCTAGCAATCTGCGATGCGCTCTCAATAGACGATCAAATCCTTTTTGTGGAAAAACTGTTCCGATTGAAACAAATGTCGGTTGATCATTTTTTTTCTGAATCTCACAAGGTTCTAAAGCTGACTTTATAATTTCATTGACATCAATAGGATTATAAATACGAACCACTTTTTGTTTTTGTTCATCTGAATTTGCTAAACCTAAAAATAATTGATTAATCTTTTCTGAAATCACTAGAATTTGATCAAATTTGAAAAAATTTTTCAATCGTTCTGTTGTATATTCAGGAATATTCGACAAATCATTGTGAATCCAAACTATCTTTTTAGAAGATTTAATCGGAGAATTCAAAATATCATCTGCTATTCCATGAATTGCCGCAAACTCTATATCGTATTTTTTGTTTGGTAAAATAAATTTATAAAGCAACTTCGGAAACTTTGACAAAATCTTCTGATAAATCACTCGAAAAGCTTTTTGCGGAATATCCTGCGGACGATTTGTCGTAATCATTTCACCTTTATTCAAATAATAGATATTAATCCAAGACGGAACATCTTTGAGATATTTACCCGAATAAAGATTTAACAACAAATCAATTTCGTATTTTTCTGGTGAAAGATTTTTGAGAAAAGTTACCAATACTTTTTCAGCACCTCCATGACGAAGTGAGCCAATACGTATTAATATTTTCTTTTTCATAGTTTAGGTTTGTGCAAAATTAATAATTTTGTGAAACCTTAAAAATAAATTACTTAAAATAACCTAAAACTATGTTAGAAAATTTTAAATCAGTTCTAAAAACAAGCCCATTCAAAATTATAGGATTATTAATTATAGGATGGATTGTGATGGTTGGATTGAATTATTTTTTAAACGAAAACCATTTTTTTACTGGTTCTAGAATTACTTTTCCAATAAGTGTCGTATATTTTTCTACTATCACTTTTCAAGGTGTTTTATTTTCAATATTTTTTTTATTAACAGGTCTATTCGCATTAAAAAATTATCATCATCTAAGTATTTTAAAATTATTTATTGCTTACATCTTGTTAATAATATTTGGAAACCTAGCTCAAGGTTCAATCCATCAAACTTTTTTAAGGTCTTTTCTTGATACTGATTTTCAATACTTTCATGATGTAGTTAAAATTAAAAATGGTTATACATTCATTTCAAGTTATAATGAGATACAAGATACTTTAACAATGCATGCCAAAACACATCCTCCTTTTGCTGTTTGGATACAATATATTATTTACAAAATTTTTAACGAATCAGTACTTGGTTTAGCTATCGGAATGTCTATTCTTTCACTTTGTTCATTTTTTCCTTTGGTAAAAATTATTGATTTTTTCAAAATAGAAAACTCTAAAAGAAATATTCTTCTCTTAATTTTTGCACTTATTCCTGCTGTAAACATTTATAGTATTGTATCAATAGATGCTGTGTTTCTATTTTTTAGTTTAATTTTTTTATATGGAATGTTAATCATATCAAGATCGAATTATATAAATATTAAAGGAATATTATTAACATTTATTGGATTTTCTTTAGCAAATAGTATATCATTTAGTGGAACTTTTTTTGCCTGTGTTGCAGCAATATTATCAATATATCAATTAATCATTGAAAAAAATAAATACACAATCATTAACTTTATAATTGTAGGAATCTTATTTCTTTTCTATATTTTATTACTTCAATTAATACTTGATTACAACCATATTGAAGCTTTTTTCAATGCTTCAAAACTTGAAAACCCTAATGGTTTTAGAGGATTTCATCAACCAATTGTTTATCTTTTTACACGTTTAGAGAACATTAGTGAAATATTACTTTTCTTGTCTTTTGGTTTTTTCGCCTACCTATTTACCCCAAAAGTATTTAATCTTAAAAAGAATGAAATTAATTTTTATTTGCCAATAATAGCGTTCCTCTCTTTAATGCTAATGTTTTTGACAGGTGCCTATGGAACAGGAGAAACAGCAAGAGCTTGCCTTTATCTTTACCCTTATATACTTTTACTATTAATCAATGTAAAGGAAGTAAACGTTTTAAAAAACATAGCTTATATTGCTCTTTTACAAACATTCGTAATGCAATTAATAGGAGATTATTTTTGGTAAATGATTAATTAAAATATCTAAAATTAGATTTTGTAGCAATCGAAAACATAGCTCCATCACCTTTCGTGTCACCAAAAGCTATGATTTGCTCATATAAAGACAAATCAATTTCTTTCTCAATTCTATTCTTTTTTTCCTCATAATTACAATTTGGTGAAGCAAATTTCCCTGTAAAAAAACCTTGTTCATCATATTTTGCTTTGGTACAAATTAGTCCCATTTCATAATAATCAGCAAAAGGTTGAATCCAAAAATCGACAGAAGCTGAAACGATAAATTTGTCATTATAATTACTTAATGATTTAATATATTCATCAGCTTTTAAATAAATTAATTCTTGATGATTTTTTTCGAAATAATTTTGAGCTAATTGATTAATTTCAACATAAGATTTTCCTTTCAAAAATTTCGAAATAAACATTTCTTTTACAAAACTAGCATCAATTATCTTTAATTTTGAAACGACAAATAATGGAATAAATATCAGATAATTAAAGAAGTAAACTTTAGGAAAAGAGAATTTTAAAAAATCGAATAAGGTATCTTTACAAGTTAATGTTCCATCAAAATCAAAAAGGTATAAATTGCGATTCATTACATTTTCATTTTTTTGAAAATAAATTCAGGAACATTACGAATTATCATCATTATTCCCCACCATAAAAATGTTACATAAACAACATTTTTCTTTTTCTTATAAGCCTTATAAATAATATTAGCCGCTTGGTCTGGTTGAGCTGTTAATGGTTTTGGTGTTTCGATATCAGCTGTCATTTGTGTATCCATAAATCCTGGAATAACCGTCATTACATGAACTTTTTTATGAAATAAATAATTTCTCAAACCAGCTAAATAAGCTGTAAATCCAGCTTTTGCTGATCCATAAATAAAATTGCTTTGACGACCACGTTCTCCAGCTACAGACGACAATCCAATGATAGTTCCCGAACCTTTTGCTTCGAATTTCTGCGCAAAATGATTAATTAAGACAATTAATTTTGAGTAATTAACTTCTACTATTTGTTTCGTATTCCAATCATCGTATAAACCTTCTTCCGAATTTTTTCCTAAATATCCAGCTGCACAAAACAATAATTCAGAATCAATGTGATGAAGTTGGGATAAATCATTTTCTTTGGTTAAATCAAAATGTACTACTTCACATGTTTGCTCATATTTCGCAAAAAAATGGTTGGCTAACTTAACCGTTTTATCAACATTGGAAGTAAATAAATAAACCATTGGAAAACGTTTTCCTTCTTTTAAAACTTTTTCTACAAAAGCTACTGAAACATCTGAATTTGATCCTAATACTATCATTTTTGCTTAAATCTATTGATACGTTCATTTTGCATCGACTCAAATTTTGGAGAATCGATGTGGTTTAAATAATCTGTTAATGCAGGATTTGACATTGCGTCCTTCGTTCGGTAAATATGTCCTCCGTAATCCATTACAATTTTATCTAAACTTGCAATTAATTTTTCTAATTTATTATTCACTTTAAAGTCTAAAGCCAATGTGTATCCTTTCATTGGAAACGAATTATACGCTTTTGGATTATTATCACCAAACAATTTCAATACTACTAAAAAAGAACCATTTCCACTAGCAGCAATTGTTTCCAAAATCTTTCGCATTCCTTCTTTTCCCGTCTCCTTTGGAATCACAAATTGATATTGAATAAAACCATTTTTCCCATAAATACGATTCCAATTATGAACAGCATCTAACGGATAAAAAAATGTTTCGTAATCCACATAATTTTTCAAATGCTTTTTACCTTGTTTATTAAAATACAACCAATTGAAAATCTTGATTGATAAAGGATTCAACGCAAAATTTGGAAAGAAAAATGGAATATTTAAGTTTAATTTTTTCTTAATTTTTAAAGGATTCTTTTTGAATTTTTGAGGTAACTCGTCTAAAGTTGCATGTTCGCCACGCAACATAATCGATTTTCCTAAAGAAGTTCCTTTTTGTAAACAATCTAACCACGCAACATTATACGTCCAAGATTCAGAAGATTCAAATAATTCGAAAATTTCATCTAAATTCTTTGCCTGAATTGCTTCATTTCGGATATATGCTGACTCAATTTTTTTCAACATAAATTTAGCAGAAATAATAATTCCTGTCAATCCCATTCCTCCTATTGTTGCCCAAAACAAATCTGTGTTTTCATTTCTTGAACAATGTAAAATATCTCCATTTTCGATCATTAAATCAAAATGAATTAAATGATCAGAAAAACAACCATCGATGTGATGATTTTTTCCATGAACATCTGATGCAATTGCTCCGCCAACTGTAATAAATTTGGTTCCAGGAGTGACTGAAATGAAATATCCTGCCGGAATTGAAACTTCTAAAATATCTGATAATAAAACACCAGATTCAACTTCTATAATGCCATGTTCGCGATCAAAATCGATAAATTTATTCCATTTCGAAGTTGAAATAATTGTATTTTGTAATGATGCATCTCCATAACAACGACCATTTCCTCTCGCAATAACTTCTTCATTTGAAAGAATTGCTTCCTGAAATTCTAGAATTGTAGTTGGAGAGACAACATTGGCTTTTATAGATGGATACAGTCCCCAATTGGCAACTGGGATTAATTTTTTATTTTCCATTGTTAAAATAAATCAATAAAACATAACAGATTCCCCACATAACAATTAAAATTTGAAGAAAATGATCTTTAAAAATCAATTTAGTCGGAGATTCGGTTTTAGCAAATACAAATGTCTGTTGCAAATAGCGCAAAACAGCTGCAAAAACAAAGACAAAGGTATAAATAATATAATGGTGAAATTTGGATTGAGTTTCTGGAGAAAGAATAAACATCATGTAACAAATTACAGCGACAGTACAAGTTATGGATAAAGCTGAATTAAGAAAATTGAGATTATAACCATCTAGAGATTTCCTTGTAATTCCTTGTAAATCGGCGTTAATTAATTCCCCTCTACGTTTTCCTAAAGCTAAAATTAGTGCCAAATCAAATACTAACAAAGTTGTCCAATCTGTTACTAAGATTCCTGTCATATATCCTCCTACAAAAACTCTTAATAAAAATCCTGTAGCAATAATGATAACATCTAAAATAGCTATTTGTTTAAGTTTAAATGAATAAGCAAGATTCATAAAGAAATAAATTGCAATTAATATTGCAACTTGTTTATTTCCTAAAAACCAAATCAATAGAGATGTAATAAAGATTAGTATAAAGAATAAAATTAACGCATTTAGTTTCGAAATTTTTCCACTTGCTAATGGTCTATTTTTCTTCTCTGGATGTTTTTTATCTTTTGCTATATCCACATAATCATTGATAATATAAATACTACTGGCCACAAACGAAAAGATTAAAAAGCCATAAAACGACTCAATAAACAAATCGACATTCAATAAATTTCCCGAAAAAAATATTGGTAAAAAAACAAATAGATTTTTTACCCATTGGTTAACTCGTATAAGTTTTAAATAGTTTAGCATTTTATTTTAATATTCTTTTGTAAAGTTTTATTAATTTTTTTTCAAAAAACTTATAACAAACTAATCCAAAAACGATAACAAATATAATTACAATAACAGGAGAGAAATATCCTAATTTGAAATTTTCATTTAAGTATTTCACAAAAACTACTCCTAAGTGATAATGAATTAGATACATACAATAAGAAGCTGCACCAATTTTTAATAAAAAGGGTTGTTCTAAAAATTTTAATTTTTCTGGTTTATACACAAAAAGTAATATAAAAATAAAAACAGAAACAGAAAATACAAGAATGCCAGAATTTAATTCTTTTAAAACAGATAGTCCTAATAAAAATATAATTATGTATAAAAATTTTTTATCTTTTGTTTGATAAAGTCTAAGTAAAAACATTCCTATAATAAACCAAATACATTCACTAAAAAGAGCTAAACATCTTGCGACAAGTCTATAATAATCGAGTTGAGATTCTGAAAAATAATTTAATAAATATGGACGTGCTGAATGAGAATAAAAAATCATTTGTAATGGCATCATTATGATACAAATTATTATAAAGTGTAATAAGTATTTTCTTTTATTCATAAAATACAATGTTCCTATTATAATATAAAAACATACCTCAACCCAAAGACTCCAATAAGCATTATCCAAATAATAATATTTAATTTCCCCAGAATATAAATCAAATACATGAGGATCAATAAAAGTATTTGCTATTAAATAGTTCCAAATATTTTTCGAATGTTCATAACCTTCTCCTGTATAAAAAAATGCAAAAAAGACAAACGTTAACGTGGAACAGATTATCATGGCTGGAGATAATCTTATAAATCTATTCTTTAGATAGGTTTTAAAATTATCCGTGCGTTCTAATGTTAAGGAAATTACAAAACCAGAAATCATAAAAAACAAAGGAACTCCAAATGCTCCGTAAAGAAATAATTCTCCTAATTCGGGATATACTTTTGAACTATAATAATGATGTATAAAAACCATTAGGATGGCAAGTACTCGTAGGCTATCAAAAACTTTTATTCTACCTCTTTCCATTACTTCACCTTTATATAAATTAAGCTCAACGGATAAAGCAATATTGACAACAATTTAAACTGTTTCAATCCTTTGTTTATTTCTGATAAATTTCGATGATTAATTATCGAATAAACTTGATATCCAACCAAATTACGAATTAAAGCTTTTGGATATTTGAAAAGTTTCGTCCCGTAAGAATTAAGAAAAGAACGATAACCTTCCATCAAGCCAAATGTGTTTTTTCCTGTCCAACGTGTATTGGAAACAGAAATTTCATCCGCTTCATCCAAATGATAGTTACGAACAACTTTATTAACAAATCGTGTTTTTACTCCATTCGCATCATATGTATTAAAAAATACCGATTGTGGAATGTAACCTTTGCTTTTGTAAGGTGAATAATTAAAGTTTTTCAACAATTGTTGATAAGTCTTTGTTATAAAAATTCCAAACTTATCTCCACGCACTTTATACTTGTAACGCATATCGAAAATAGAACCATCAAATCCATTATTTGGATATTGATTACCAACTATTTTTCCATCTGTATATTGCGACAATCCCATTACAGAAATATATTCGTCTTGACTTTTGATATTCTCTACCTCATCAAATAATGTTTGTAAAGCATTCTCTGGATAAGAATCGTCCGAATCGACAATCATAAAGTATTTAGAAGTAACTTTTTTAATTCCTTCAAAAACAGTAATGAATTTATGTTGATTTTCATTCCAGAAATATTCAATATCAATTAAACCTTCTGATTGAAAGTTTTCAACAATTTCTTTGGTATCATCAGTAGAACCATCGTCCATAATAATCCATTTAAAATCTTTGAATGTTTGATTTTTTAACGAATCATACACACGCGTTAACGTATGCGCACGATTATATGAAGGCGTGACAATGGTAATTTTAACCTCGTTCATTCTCAAGTTTGATTTGATATTGCTGTTCGAAAACTTCAGAAACTTGACGATAAATCTCTTTTTCATCAAATTTATTGTACGCATTTTCAGTTCCATCAACAATTTTAGACACTAAGGTAGAATTTGTCATAAAAGATTTCATCGATTCGTACATTTCATCTTCATTATATTGAATTAAAACTCCATCTACTCCATTATCTATCATTTCTGCAATTCCACCAACATTTGTCGAAATAATTGGTTTTCGCATGCACATTACTTCGCCTATAACCAATGGATATGACTCAGATTGTGTTGGCAAAATAAAATAATCAGATGCTTTAATATAAGGATAAGGATTGGTTTGAGAATCTAACAATAAAAAAGAATCTTCAACATTTAGTTCTTTACGTTGATTGATCAAATTTTCCATTTCGTTTCCTCCACCAATTACCGCTATTTTATGATTAAAACCATCATCTAATAATCGTTTATGCACCCTCATCAATGTATGATAACCTTTGCGATGATGTAATCTTCCCATAGAAGAAAAAACGGGTAAATCTGTTTCATAAGAATACTCAAAAAGCTCGGCTTTTTTCAAAACCTCATCCACTTTTATCACATTATAAATAACAGTCGATTTTGGATAGGTAACTTGATACAAATCCTCGATTACTTGACGTGTTTGCTTCGAGCCAAAAATCATAAAATCAAAACGTTTCATTTTTTCAATTCTACTCAAAACACGTTCTTGATCTTTATCATATCCAACATCTGTATGAAACCAGCCTATTTTTCTTGATTTTTTATCAGGAGAATTTAACACCATATCAAATTCTGCATAACCAGGCGAAACTTCAATATCGTATTTTTCTGGAACTTTTAATTTGTATAAAATTGAAGGAAATTTATCGTAAACTTCTAATTTCATTCGGCGCCAAATCAGCTGCATTTTTTGAACAAAAGAATTAGAACTCATCTGTTCTTTTCCTTTTTCTACAACAATTACTTTTAAATCTGCTGGAATTTCTTTGACCAATTCACCTTGATATAAATTAAGCATCAATGTGAATTCGAATTTATCTTTCGGCAAGTTGCGCAATAAATCTAAAACTACTCTCGGAACTCCACCCATTTCTAACGAACGAAGCCTAAAAAGTACTTTTATTTTCTTAGGTTGATTTGACATTTGGTTAGTTTAATAAACAAAAATACAACATTGAGTTTGAATTGAATAATACAACAATCTAAAAACTCATAAAATAATTCTTAATTTTGCAGAAAAAGTAGAAAATGTTCAAAATTGGAACAAAAGTTAAAGTGATAGATGATAATATTTCGGGAACAATTACCAAATTGAAAGGTGATTTTGTTTACTTTAATGATGAGTTTGGTTTTGAATATGAGTATCACCAAGACGAAATCATCAAAGATATTGAGATTGACTATGAAGAATATCGAGATGAGGAAATCAAAGAGTTTTCGAAACCAAAGTTTAAGACTTTTCGCAAATCTCATCGTCATCCGTATTTAACGCGAGAAATTGATTTGCATATCGAAAATCTGGTTGATAATTGGCGTGATTTGGATAATGCGCAAATTATACAAACGCAATTAGATGTTGCTCGAAATGAGGTTGAACGTGCAATGTTTGAAAGTCAAATTCGATTGATTTTAATTCACGGTTATGGAAAAGGAATTCTAAAAAAAGAAATTACCGAATTATTATATCGTTATACGAATATCGAATTCTATGACGCCTCGTTCAAGGAATATCATGGCGACGCCATAGAAGTTAAATTTATTTAGATCTCTTATAATGATAAAAAGCTGAATTAAATTCAGCTCTATGTTAAAATCTTTTGATCCAATCCATCAAATCATAATAATTTTGAGGAACAATTCCGTGTCCACTTCTGTATTCGTGGTATTCGAAATTAATATTCAACGATTTTAAAAACTCGTCACCCATTCGTCCTAATTCAATTGGCAGTACAACATCTTCTGTCCCATGAGAAACAAAGAAGTTTAAGTTCAAAAAATCTTTTGATTGTTCAAAATCTCCAATAATTTTAGCTTCTGGATAACCACTTAAAATCGCCACGTTTTTAATCTTTTCAGGATTATTTAGCGAAATCGCATAACTCAATATTGCACCTTGGCTAAAGCCCATCAATGTTACATTTGCTGCATCTAAATTTTCTTGTTGAACAATTGCATCAATAAATTCCACCAATTTATTACGAGATTCTATCGCTTGCGTTTCATCCATCCATTTTTCATTGTTCACAAAATTGATATCATACCACGCATATCCGCCATACACAATATCATGCAACGCACGNNGTCGAAACAACAGGTAAACGTTCGATATATTTTATTCCATTCAATTCTTTCATACAAACTTATTTTTAGCGAATTTAATTCTATTTTTTCTAAATAAAATTATTTTCAGTTCAGTTAAAACCCTTCAAAAACACCCAAACCAAATAAAGCAAAATCGTATTTCACAGGATCATTTGCATCCATTTCTCGTAATTTTGTATCGAGTTCTTTCAATGCTTTTGCATCATTTTGTTTTCGAGTCAGAATATTTAATTTTCGTGCGACATTTCCCGAATGCACATCCAAAGGACACGAAAGAATAGAAGTTGGAATGGATTTCCAAATTCCTAAATCTACGCCTTGTTTGTCATCACGAATCATCCAACGCAAGTACATATTGATACGCTTTGCAGCCGAATTATTCAACGGATCTGAAATATGTTTAGTTGTTCGAGTTGGATGCTCTATCTCGAAAAAAGTTTGTTTGAAATTCGAAATTGATGCTTGCATCGAATCTGAAGTTTGATGTTTTGCAAAAACTTGTTCCAATCCGCCATGATTTTGATAAATATTACGAAGCGATTGCATGAAAAATTTCAAATCTTCACTATTGAATGTTCTGTGAACAAATCCATCCAAATTCTCTAAATGATTCTCTGAGAAATTCATCACAAAATCGTAAGGCGAATTTCCCATTAACTGCATCATTTTATTCGCATTATTGATAATCATTTTACGATTTCCCCACGCAATTGTTGCAGCTAAAAACCCAGCAATTTCGATATCTTCTTTCGCAGAAAATCTGTGCGGAATCTGTACTGGATCAGAATCGATAAAGTCTAATGTATTATATTGAAGAACTTTTTCGTCTAAAAAATCCTTTATTTCTGTCATTTAGCAAATATACTAAGAAGTATAATATGTTATAGAGAATTAGAATTTCAATCCTAAGCGATTATCTATTCCTAAAGCTTTATAAATAATTTTTAAGTGATATTTTACGGTATTTTCAGAAATAAAAAGTTCTTCCCCAATCTCTTTATTTGTTTTTCCTTGTTTTACAAGTTCAATAATCTCTAATTGTCTTTCTGTTAAATTATAATCTTCTATATGAAGTAAATGCTCTCCTTTTTCGTTAGATTCTTTCATGAAATTCTCTAACTCAATTCGCATTCTGTTATTCTCTCTTTGTATAAATCGATTTTTCTCTTTGTTCGAATTATATAATTTTATTACAACTATAAGAAATGCAAAAACAGCAATCAAGCAAGTTATAAGTAAATAGCGAATTTTTTTCTCGTAATCAATTTCAATATTTTTTCGCTTGTCAAGTAATTTTTTATCAAGAATAGTTAATTTACCATTATAAGTATTGGTACTATATTTATAAGTAAGTTCTACAGCTATTTTCTGATAATAATATGCTTTTTCAAAATCTTTTATCTCTGCATAAAAGTGACTCATAATGTAATAAACAAACTTTTCATAAATCAACATTTTATATTTTTTTGAATAAAAAATAGCGTTATCAAATGCTTTTTCAGCCATTTGAGTATCTTTTTTAAATTCAGCTAAATCAATTAGTTTTATATAAACGGCTGCAACATGTTTCGGATTATCTATTTTGCCAAGTTCTATCGCATGGTTTAATGTTTTTTCTGCATTAACAAAATCTTTCTCTCGCATTTGTAATGTTGCAATTACATTATAATAGAATAATTGAGTTTCAGAATTTAATAAAGACAAGTCTTTTGTAGAAATTTCCTTTAATACTTTATCTACATCTTCCCATTTCTGATTATCAAAAGCAACAAATAATTGCTCTACCAACAAGCGTACTTCACCTATTTCTTTCAGCTTATTATCGTTCACTTCATCCAAATGTTCTTTTGCTAATTCTAAATTGCGCGCAACTTCAGGATAATTATATAACCTTTTATAGGTTAAAGATCTTTGTATATAAGCATTAAAGATGTCATAATGTGTAGATTTCTTATCCGTAATAACTTCTTCTAACCTTAATAAAGAAGTTTCATATTTGAATTGATCATTTAAAACTGAAATTTCATCATTCAATTTTTGTGGATCGATATTTTGGGCAGATAAAAAAGGAGTAGTAAGTAATAGAACAAAAAACAGTAAATTCTTAAACATTAAAAACAATAATTCTTAGAAGTTACAAATGTATCCTATTTTATTAAATCATTTTAATCGAAAAGATTTTACATACTATCAACAAATAAACCATCAGCCATCACCAATTTTCGATCGGTCATATTTGCTAATTCTTCATTATGCGTCACAATAACAAAAGTTTGTCCAAATTCGTTTCGAAGATTGAAAAATAATTCGTGTAATTCTTCAGCATTTTTAGAATCTAAATTACCAGAAGGTTCATCAGCAAAAACGACTTTAGGTTGATTAATCAACGCACGAGCTACTGCTACACGTTGCTGTTCTCCTCCAGAAAGTTGATTCGGTTTATGTGTTAATCGTTGCGAAAGTCCTAAATAGGACATCAACTCTTTTGCACGTTTTTCAGCATCAGCTTTTTTTGTTTTTTTGATAAAAGCTGGAATACAAATATTTTCTATTGCATTAAATTCTGGCAACAATTGATGAAACTGAAAAATGAATCCAATGTTTTCGTTACGAAATTTAGATAAATCGCGATCGTTTAACTTCGTGATATCTTGTCCCGCAATCTGAATAGAAGTATTATATTTCTTTGGCTCAGAACTTTTTTCTAATGTTCCTAAAATTTGAAGCAAAGTTGTTTTTCCTGCTCCAGAAGCACCAACGATAGAAACGATTTCTTTTTCTGCAATCGATAAAGAAACATTTTTTAGCACTTCTAATTCACCAAATTTCTTAACAATATTTTCTGCTTTTATCATGAGGTAAAGATATAAATTAAGTACTAAGTCTTAAATCATAAGTGATAAGTTTTTTTTGAATTCAAAATAAAGACATGTAAATTAAACTAGTTTTTAGTGTACTTGGTACGATTTAAAAATTATATAACAATTGTTTTGACTTTTTAAATCATTAATATTCGTATCTTGTAACCTCTAGATAAACAATATTAATCACTTTTTTAGCATAAGCTGATAAAATTAATATGGCAAAATTTAGAATACATCAACAATATTTTTATTTTTGTAATTGAAAAATCAAAAAAAATGAATCTTCACGAATATCAAGGAAAAGAAATTCTTAGTAAATATGGTGTGAAAGTACAACGTGGTATCGTTGCTACTACACCAGAAGAAGCTGTAGAAGCTGCTAAACAATTAACAGAACAAACTGGTACAGGTTGGCATGTTGTAAAAGCACAAGTACACGCAGGTGGTCGTGGAAAAGGTGGTGGAGTAAAGCTTGCTAAAAACTTGGACGAAGTTAAAGAGAAAGCAAACGAAATCATCGGAATGCAATTAGTTACGCCTCAGACTTCGGCTGAAGGTAAAAAAGTTCATCAAGTTTTAATTGCTGAGGATGTTTATTATCCAGGTGAATCTGAAACTGAAGAATACTATGTTTCTGTATTATTAGATCGTGCAACTGGTAAAAACATGATTATGTATTCTACTGAAGGTGGAATGGATATCGAGGAAGTTGCTGAGCACACGCCAGACAAAATCTTTACAGAAGAAATTGATCCAGCTGTAGGAATCCAAGGTTTCCAAGCGCGTAAAGTTGCTTTTAACTTAGGTTTATCAGGAAACGCTTTCAAAGATGGTGTTAAATTTATCACTGCTTTATATAATGCATACGTTGCGATTGACGCTTCTATGTTCGAGATTAACCCAGTTCTTAAAACATCTGACGATCAAATTATCGCTGTAGATGCTAAAGTATCTATCGATGACAACTCATTATTCCGTCATGCAGATATCGCTGCTTTACGTGATACAAGAGAAGAAGATCCAACAGAAGTTGAAGCTGGAGAAGCTGGATTAAACTTCGTAAAATTAGACGGAAACGTAGGATGTATGGTTAACGGAGCTGGTTTAGCAATGGCAACTATGGATATCATCAAATTATCTGGTGGTAACCCTGCAAACTTCTTAGACGTTGGTGGTACTGCTGATGCTGAGCGTGTAGAAAAAGGTTTCCGTATTATCTTAAAAGATAAAAACGTAAAAGCTATCTTAATCAATATTTTTGGTGGTATTGTACGTTGTGATCGTGTTGCTCAAGGTATCTTAGATGCTTACAACAATATGGGTGACGAAATTAATGTGCCAATTATTGTTCGTTTACAAGGAACAAATGCAGAAATTGCTAAGAAAATGATTGATGAATCAGGTTTCGCTGTTCACTCTGCTATCACATTAAAAGACGCTGCTGATAAAGTAGAAGAATTAGTAGGTTAAGATTTAACTTATTTACAATATATCAAACCTCTCAAAGAATTCTTTGAGAGGTTTTTTTGTATGATTTATTGTCATTCTGAACCTGTTCAGAATCCCACATGATGCAAAGTTGAAATAAATTTAGCTTAAGCTTGACATTTATATAAACAACCCTATCTTTATAAAAACCAACTACATGAAAATATTTAATTTATTTAATAAAAAAAGGAAAGTAGATAATAATTCTGTTCGATCAAACTTTACTAATAAAGAATTGAAATATTATGAAAAGCATGTTGATTTTTATTACACTAATTTAATAAACTCGATTATATTGTTCACTTATGATACAAATAAATTAGATGCATTGGCTCCTATATTACTTGATCCATTAACTGAACTATATGAAGAATTGGATTATGCTTTTATTCCAATTTTATTTGAAACAGTTTTTTATAATAATCTAATAGATGAATCTTTCAGAAATGATTTACTACAGTTTAAGGAGAGAGTTGATAAAATTCCAAATGAAATTTGGGATTGGGAATATATAGATACTCATGATGAGTGGAAAAAAATAAAAATTGAAGCTGATATTTTACTTAATAAAATAGGAATTTCCACAAGAATTTTTGACCTTAAATATCAATCTACAATAACAAAATAAAACATTGTTCATAATTTTATGTAAATAACATATTCTAAAATGAAATACATATACGCCACTCTACAATTATTAATAATTACTATATCATTCAATTGTAAATCGAGTTCAGTTTTACCAAATGCAAATTCTGAATTTTCTAATCTTAAAATTAATTCACGTTTAATTGATAAAAATGAAGACAAATTAGTTGATTCTTTTGAATTATTTATCAATGATTCTATTCAGACTAAAATCAAAAAATATAATTCAAAAATTGAAGCTACAAATTATTTCAAAAAAAGTAAAGCAGAAGTTAAAATTACATTTTATGAAGAAAATTCTGTTTTGAATTTAATACGAATAAAAGAAGAATCAAATAAATACGATGAAACTGATAAGTATATTGATTATATGATTGAAAATAATAAAATAAAAGATTTTCATTTGTATTATGGGCATCAATTAGGCTTGCCATTAGATTTGAATAAAAATATCTATGAACAATATGGGCTTAATCAATTTTTAACAGAAGATTTTTATAGAAATTTTTCTTTTGAGATTTATAAAAAATTAAATAAATAAAAACCTCCGCTCAATAATTTGAGCGGAGGTTTCTTTTTACGCATATTTAGTAAAGTCTATATATCGTCAAAATCGATATTGGTAAAAGATTCTACTTGCGTTTCCTCTTTACTCACAACTTTACTTTTTGGATCAAAATCTTTCTGATGTCTTTCCGAAATTACCTCTTGTCCTTTTTGTGCAAAAACAAAATCAGTCGTTTCGTCTAACATTTCCTTAAAGCTTTCAAAATCTTCTTTGTACAAGTAGATTTTATGTTTTTTGTAATACACATTTCCATCGTCCTGCGTATTTTTTTTACTTTCTGTAATCGTCAAGTAATAATCACCTGCTCTTGTTTCGCGAACATCGAAGAAATAAGTTCTTCTCCCAGCCCTTAATACCTTTGAAAAGACTCCTTCTGCATCCACCTTTTCTTGGTTTTCAAAATCATTCATAAGTCTAAATAGAGTTTAATTGTTAAATGTTTCCTAACAAATCTAAAAAAAATTAAGAAAACAACAACATTTTAAGCAAATATTTTCTATTATTTTATTAAATCTCTATTAATAAACTTAATCTAGCAGTTGTTTATTGTACAATTCATAATAATAACCATGCTTATTTAATAATTCACTGTTCGAACCATTTTCTAAAACATGACCATCTTCTAAAACCAAAATCTGATCAGCACGTTTTGCAGAAGATACACGATGCGTAATAATGATGGTCGTTTTACCATTAATTTCAGAAGATAAATTATTTAAGATTTGTTCTTCTGTTTCGGTATCTACAGCTGACAAACTATCATCAAATATTAATATTTTCGGATCATTCACCAAAGCACGAGCTATAGAAACACGTTGTTTTTGACCACCAGAAAGTGTCACTCCACGTTCTCCAACAACTGTTTCATAACGTTCTTTAAATCGATCAATATTATCATGAACAACCGCTTTCTTCGCAAAAACTTCAGCAGTTTGTTCATCAGTATCATCAGAACCAAACAAAATATTATTGGTTAACGAATCCGAGAAAAGGAAAGCTTCTTGCGGTACATAACCAATTTCTTCTCGAATAGATTCTACATTAATATCATGAATATTTTTACCATCAATCAAAATTTCACCAGAAGTCGGTTCCAACGAACGCGCAACTAACAAAGCAATTGTCGATTTCCCTGAACCAGTTTTTCCAAGAATCGCTAAAGTTTCACCTTTATTAATTTTGAACGAAACATTATCCAACGCTTTAATTCCAGTGTTTTCGTAGATATACGTCACATTTTTAAATTCGATTGTACCTTCTACTTCATGATTGACTAATTGTTTCTCTTTTACATCTGTTTCAGCATTCAAAAATTCGTTGATACGAAACATCGACGCTTCTGCACGCTGTACAACCATCGTAATCCAACCTAAGGAAGTAAATGGCCAAATTAACATATTTAGGTAAAGGAAAAATTGAGCAATAGAACCAATATCCATTGTTCCTTCTATATATTTTACTCCTCCCAAATACAAAATCACCAAATTACTCACACCAACTACAACAACCATCAAAGGGCCAAAGGCTGCCTGAATTTGAGCTAAATTAAGTGCACGTTTCTGATATTCGTCTGCTTCTACTTCGTATTTAGATTTTATAAATTCTTCTGAATTGAATGATTTTATCACGCGAATTCCAGCAAAAGTATCTTGTACAGACGACGAAATCGTAGATTGTTGTTCTTGTACGCGCTTACTTTTCTTGTTAATATTTCGTGCAACATTATAAATTAACAATGATAAAATAGGCAAAGGAGCTAATGTATAAAGCGTTAATTGCTTATCAATTTGCAACATAAAATATGCAATAATAACTACTCGTGACACCAAATCAATCGGATACATAATTCCAGGTCCAAGATACATACGTACCAATCCGACATCTTCGGTAATCCGATTCATCAAATCGCCCGTTTTGTGTTTTTTGTAAAAGGACAACGATAATTTTTGATATTTATCGTAAATCACATTTTTCAAATCGAACTCAATATAACGCGATGCCACAATAATCATTTGTCGTGTACCAACCGTCAAAACTCCTCCCAAAACTTTAAAAAAGAAAAAAGCCAAACTGGCATACATCAAACCATCTTTCAAAAGATCGAGATTATTTGTTCCTTCTTTCTTAAAATTTCGTAGCAATTCTTCAACTGTATTGATTGCTTCTCTAATATATGTAACGGAATAAACCTGCACCCAGTTGGCACAAATCGTAAAAATGAAGCCCAAAAATATTCTCCATTTATACTTCCATAAAAATTTATTTAACTTTTGTAATGATTTCACAAAACAAAATTACATTCTTTTTTTTACCTTTGCATCAATTTATTAGACGTTATATCATTGAAATTATGTTGGGAAGAAGACAACTACGCGAAAAAGTAATGCAGAATATCTATGCTTACAATAGTTTAGGAACTGAAGGCGAAGAAAGAGCGGTCGAGAAAAATATGATGAAAAGTATCGATCAAATCTACGATTTGTACATTTATCTCCTAAATTTGATTAAAGTTCAAAAGGACATTGCAGAGCATAAAATTGAACTTGCAAAATCAAAAAACTTTCCAACCCAAGAAGATTTAAATCCAAATTTAAAATTTGTTCAGAATAAAGTATTCAAAATTATTGAACAAAATCTTGAATTATCTCGTTATTCAAATGACAACAAATTTTTACTTTGGGATATTTATGATTCTTATCCAAACAATATCTTTAAAAATTTGACAGAAAGTGAATTGTACAAAACGTACATGAGCAGCGACAAACATTCTTTTGAAGAAGACAAAGAATTTATCTTGAACTTTTTCGTAGAATTTATTGCTGAATATGAAGATTTGCACGATTACTTAGAAGGAATTCAGATCACGTGGGCAGACGATGTACATATTGCAAATGCAATGGTGCATACAACGATAAAATCGTTCCGTCAAAACAGTTCTCCGTTGATTTCTTTGTTCAAAGTTTACAAAGATTTAGATGACAAAAAATTTACTGAAGAATTATTCCGTAAAACTATTCGTCACCAAGCAGAAACTAGAAAAATTATTGACGAAAAAGCTCAAAACTGGGAATTAGATCGTATTGCAACAATCGATTTGATTATTTTGGAAATGGCTTTGACAGAGTTTTTATATTTCTCAAATATTCCTGCAAAAGTTACGATTAACGAATATGTGGAATTAGCGAAAAGTTATTCAACAGAAAAATCGCGTGTTTTTGTTAACGGAATCTTAGATAAAACATTAAAAGAGTTAAAAGACAATAATAATTTACCAAAATACGGTAGAGGTTTATTATAATCACTATTTTTTCTTAATTTTGACTAAGACAAATAATTATAAAAATGAAAAGTAAATTATTTATTTTAGGTGCATTTGCATTATCATTCGCAATCAGCTCTTGTGGAGAAAAAAAAGCTAGCGACAATTTTACAGCAGAAGAAACAGCTCAACAAGCTGAAAATGTTGTAGATCCAGCTACAGCTCCAGTTTTAACATTAGCAGAAGCAAATCACGATTTTGGCGATGTACAAGCTAACAATAAAGTAGAAACATATATCAAGTTCAAAAACGATGGTAAATCTCCATTAGTTATTCGCGATGCGTCTGCAACTTGTGGTTGTACAGTTCCTGAATTCCCTTCTACTCCAATTGCAGTAGGAGCTACAGATTCTATCAAAGTTGTTTACACAGCTGGAAACATGAACGGAAAACAACAAAAAACAGTAACTTTAGTAACAAACACAACAAATGGTCATGAGAAATTTGACATTTCTGCAAACGTTGTTGGAGCTACTGCAAATGATCAAAATGCGCAACAAGCATTTGGACAATAAGTATTAAATCGATAAAATATAAAAATGATTCAAACAATCTTTTTACAAGCTGGCGCACAAGGCGGAGGAATGTCTATGCTTTTGATGTTCGGAGGGATGTTCGTAATTATGTACTTTTTCATGATTCGTCCTCAACAAAAGAAAGCAAAACAAGAAAAACAATTTCAAACGGATATCAAACGTGGTGATCAAGTTGTAACAACTTCTGGAATTCACGGGAAAATCAACGAAATTTATGACGACGCTGTTATCATTGAAACTGGAGCTGGAAAAATTAAATTTGAAAAGGCTGCAATTTCTCGCGAATTAACTGCTGCACGTTATTCAAAAACGACTGACAAAGCTGAGAAATCAGAAAAAGCAGTTGAAGAAAAAAACTAAGTTTAAGGTTAACATATATTTAACTGATTGCCGAAGGAATTATTCTTCGGCATTTTTTTAACTTCAAACCATGAAAAACAACCAACCTTTTGTAGCAGGAATTACTGGCGGAATAGGCTCTGGCAAAAGTACAGCAGCAAAATTCTTCGAAGAATTAGGTATACCGGTATATAATTCTGATACAAGAGCGAAAACGATTCAGAATGAAAACTCTGAAGTAAAAGTTAAAATTATTGCGGCTTTTGGTGAAAAAGCTTACAATGAAAATGGTTTGAATAAACCATTTATATCAAAACAAGTTTTTCAGAATAATGAAAAATTGAAGCTATTAAATTCAATTGTTCATCCAGCAGTTTTCCAAGATTTTGAGGATTGGAAAAAAGCTCAAAAATCGGATATTGTGATGAAAGAAGCTGCCATTTTAATAGAAAGTGGTAGTTACAAAGATTGCGATGTTGTGATAAGTGTAGTGGCCGATATAGAAACGCGAATTGCACGAACTATAGAAAGAGATGGTTTATCACGAGAAGAAATTCGTGCGAGAATAAACAATCAGATTTCGGACGAAGAACGAATTGCTAAATCAGATTTTATTATTGATAATAATGGCGATTTAGCTCACTTGAAAAATGAAGTGGAACAAACGTTTATCAAAATCAAAAAAATGATTTAATCGTCCAAATTTTAACAAAAAGATAGAAATTAGAAAAGATTAAACTATTTTTAATCATTCAATAAAAAATAAATGAAAAAAGGATTTTATAAAATCTTAATCGTTATCATGAGTGTTGCGCTTATAGGATTGATAATTATTCAATTCTATTGGCTAAACTTGACAATTCAGAATGGTACAGACAGTTTTAACAACAATGTGTACCAAGCGATGAATTATACAACTGAGAAAATAAATAAAAACGAATTAGAGCGTTATTATAAGAAATTCAATAATATACAATCTGATTTAAAATCAAATAAAGATAAACCGCAAGTTGTAACCAATCAAGTCATCAAAGATTCGCTTGGTGTAACGTACGCTTATGTAACGCGCTATGTGGTCGAAAAATCGATGTTGCCGTCATCTGGAAAATACAATGACAGCTTAACGAAAGCGAATATTTATTCGCAAGAACGCGTTTTCAAAATAGACAAAGATTCTTCTGCAAGAGGAATTCCAAATCTGAATTTGAATTTTGAGCACGCTTTACAAGACGGAACATTTACGCTGGAAAGTGCTGCGCGTTGGGATGCTGGTTCTACGCCAATCGACAAACGTGTGAATTATGCGATGTTAGATTCGATATTGAAAAACGAATTACGTAACAGAGGAATTCATCAAGCAATGCCAATTTTGGCAGTTTTGAAAAAAGATTCGACAGAAACAAATGTCAAATCAAAAGATTTCGATCGCAATAAAATCGAGTTTATGGTTCCACTATTTTTGGATAGAAAGGATCATATCGAATATTATCTGGCAGCGAATTTTGTTAACAGAAATTTAGCCATTGTTGCACCAACTGTTCCAGTTATTTCATTGACATTTATCTTAACCATGATTATCATTACGGTTTTCTCCTTGTCAATTTATTACATGCAATTGCAACGCAAAAGTTCGGAAATCAAGACAGATTTCATCAATAATATGACGCACGAATTCAAAACGCCTATTGCAACCATTAATATTGCGTCTGATGCATTGCGTAATGAAAAGATATTTACTGATCCCGAAAAGGTGAAATATTATGCCGATTTGATCAAACAAGAAAACAAACGTATGAATGCTCACGTTGAGATGGTCTTACGAATGTCGAAGCTTGATCGCAATCAAATGGATATGAATTTTCAGGAAGTAAATTTGAATGGCATTGTACAAAAAAGTGTTGAGCCGATAAGATTTATTGTAGAAGAAAGAAATGGTACAATATTTGAAGAATACAATGCTGAACAATCATTTGTAAAAGGAGATCCGTTCCATTTAGAGAATATCGTTATTAATGTATTGGATAATGCTCGAAAATACTCTCCAAACACACCGGAGATTAGAGTAAAAACATACAACAAAGACAACAATTTTTTAATTGAAATTTCTGATAAAGGAATGGGTATGTCGCAAAACGTTCTGAAAAAAATATTTGAACAATTTTATAGAGAAGAAACGGGAAATATACACAATGTAAAAGGTCATGGACTTGGGTTGGCTTATGTCAAAAAAATCGTTCAGCTTCACGGCGGACAAGTTTGGGCAGAAAGTTCAGCAGGAAAAGGAAGTACTTTTTTCATTAAAATTCCTCTAAAATCATAGATCAATGAGTGATAAACAACGATTACTTTTAGTAGAAGATGATCCAAGCTTCGGAAGTGTATTAAAGGATTATTTGGTTATAAACGATTTTGACGTAACGCACGCAATCGATGGTGAGGACGGTCTTGCCAAATTTAAAGAAAGTGATTATGATCTATGCATCCTTGATGTAATGATGCCTAAAAAAGATGGTTTTACATTAGGAAAAGAGATCAAAGAACTAAAAAGTGAACAACCAATTATATTTTTAACAGCGAAAAACATGCGCGAGGATGTTTTGAATGGTTACAAAATTGGAGCAGACGATTATGTCTTAAAACCATTTGATTCGGAAGTTTTATTGTACAAAATAAAAGCTGTTTTACAACGTAATTCTGGTGAAGAAGAAAAGTTTGAACAAGAAGATTTCAAAATTGGTAAGTTTACGTTCAATGCAAAATTGAGACAATTAATTTACGATGGTAAATCACAAAAACTTTCGCCAAAAGAAAACGAATTATTACGTTTATTGGCAGTTTACAAAAATGATTTAATGCCTCGTGAGATTGCCTTAACACGTATTTGGCACGATGATAATTACTTTACATCACGTTCTATGGACGTATATATTGCGAAATTACGTAAGTATTTGAAGAAAGATCCAGCAGTAGAAATCGTGAATATTCACGGTGAAGGATTCCGACTTTTAATTCAGGAATAAGATTAATCTTTATAGAAAAAAACCTCAACTACGTTGAGGTTTTTTTATGGTATTATATTTTTAATTATCAACTTCTGCTCCTAAATTTCTGTATTGTTGGCGAAAATTTTCAGCCCATTTAAACCATTCATCATATTGTGCATCAGGATGATTTTCTTTATCTAAAAAAGATTTGATATAGTCATCAGAAAAATCTTTTGGATAATTTTGCATGGCGTCAAACTCTTTATTTAACCAAGCTTCGTTTAAGATAAAATTCATTCGATTCACATCAAAATGATTTCCATATTCGTGATATGAACCTGTTGCAGATGATTTGAAGGTGGTTTTTAGAACCTCTTGATTAGTTCTTGCAAAAATTGCCTTTTTATTTTTGTAATACCAAGCAGCTGCATTTCTTAATTGTTGCTTTTCATCAACTTTTCCTTTGGCATCTGCCCAAATTGCTAACCAATATTCTTTTTGATATAAGCCCATTAAAATTGAGTTTAAAGACCAATATTTCCGTTTAGTTTTATTATCAACCAATCCTAATTTATATAAAACTGTAAAGAATTTGTATTTGTTGTACATAAACAAATCCATCACAAACTTGTTCGAAGTGAACAAATTTTTAGGTTTTAAAGAAGTTATATTATTCGAAATTTCAGATAATTCACAATATTCATTTTCAATATTGTTACCTAACCAACCTAATTTTAGCAAAGGAGTAGAAAAAGATTTCATTTCCTTTACAACCTCATCAATGTTGATAGGATTGGTAAACCACACATCATCTTCCGTTACCAAAACATAATCTGACGAAGATTTAACTGCTTTAAACCATAAATCTGTTGGAATTGTAAAACCATCAATTATATCGCCTTTTGTGATATTATCTTCAATTGCTGTTATCTTATCTTGGTATTGACTCGAAGTAATAATTTTAACATTTGGAAATTTTGATTTAATAACTTCTAAATACCTTTTCGGCGTACCATCATCCAAAATTTTAATTTCAAAATTACCTTTTACACAACTATAAATTGAACTTAAACATCGCTCCAAATAATACGGTCGGTTAAACGATTTGATAATAATTGTGGTCATAAAAATCTTCGTTTTAACTTCTTCCAGAAAGTATTCTCTTTTTCAAAGATAAACTTTGGTAAATATCCTATATCATCCACATTTTTACCATACAACTTATCAATACCTCTTCTTTTACAAGTATCATTTAAAACTTGATGCCAATCTTCTTTTTGTTGTATTGTTTTATTCTTATTTTGCGAAATACCTTTATCATGAATGCGGTATAAGTACTGGAAAGAATCAATAAAGTAAAACTCGCCTAACTCGTATAATTTCATGTATAAATCTTGATCTTCAGAAATAATTAACTTTGGATTTATTCCCTGTGTTTGATCATAAATCTCTTTCTTGAACGTAAAAAAATGAGCCACTTCAAAATTGATATTAAAAAACGTTTTATGATTATTTTTTATCTTTTTTGTCAAGTTAAACTCACCCTTTTCTTGTGAAAATTCATCAATTAATTTAATTTTGGAATATGTTGAAATGATGTCCGCATTATTTTTGTACGCATCCATAACATCTTCCAATGCATTAGCCACAATCCTATCATCAGGATCCACAAATCCACAAATATCACCACTTGCTTCCTCAACGCATCTTCTTTTGGTATACCCAACTTTTTTGTTTGCTGAATTACGGAATAATTTAATTTTATCATCCTGCTTCGATAATTCCATGAGTTTTTCATAAGATCCATCGTTAGAACAATCATCTACAATTATCATTTCATAATCGAGATAAGTTTGATTTAGAATAGATTGATAACATTCTTGGAAATAATTCCAATTGTTATAATGAGCGATTAAAACAGAGAATTTCATATTACAACAGCTTTACTAATTGTTCTTGTTTATTCACTATTATCGAATTGGCGGGTACATCTTTGTGAATCACACAACCTGCACCTATTATTACATTATCACCGATCGTAACATCTTTTAGGATAACAACATTTGCTCCAGTCCAAACATTATTACCTATTTTAATAAAACCAATATTAAAATCTGTTTTAGAAACTGAAAATGGTTCTTTTGTATACTGATGATTATGATCAAACAATTTCATCCCTTCTCCTAAAATACAATTTTCTCCAATTGTTATTTCTCCTAAACACGAAATCGTAGCTCTTGTGATGTATGTATTTTTACCTATTGAAAGTTTAGCTTCTTTCTTTACTGTCAAATAATTTGATTCATTAATAGTTACATTTTCTTCTATGTTGATATGAGCTGATGAAGAAATGTCATAAAAATTATTAATTCCCAATTTAAAATCATTTGAAATTCTAGATTTAGAATTTTGTTTGAAAAGCTTTAAAGCTTCATTCTTTTTAGCTTTATTTATTAATTTATCTAAGGTCAAAAATATTTTATTCAACATAGTTTCAGGTTTATTTTTACAAATATAATAAGTTGTATTTTAACACTTAATAATTAATATATATTATTAAATTTGTTTTCCAAAATAAATTTATCAAAATCTAATACTTTGATTTCAAATTTCCCTCTTATTAGCATAAATATTCCTATTTTCAAATGTGAAGATTATATTTTTAGATGTTTAGAATCTGTTAAAAATCAAACTTATCAAAACATCGAGATTATTCTGGTTAATGATTGTACACCTGACAATAGTTTGTCAATAATTGATAAGTTCACACAAGACAATCCAAATTTAAATATTAAATTAATCCATCATACAGAAAATGCAGGTTTATCTGTAGTTCGAAATACTGGCATAGAACATTCTAATGGAGAATATATTTATTTTTTGGATAGTGATGATGATATTACGAATGATTGTATTGAAAAATTAGTAAAGAATGTTGTAGAAAATAAAACAGAGATGGTCATCGCTCAAAATCGTTGGATTAATACTTTTGACCATTCTACAAAAGATTTTGGATTTTCTACAGATTTTTCAACTCTTGTTTATTCAGATAATCTTTCTATTTTCAAAGCTTATTGTCGAGGTTCTTTTCCTGTTTCGTCATGGAATAAGTTAGTTAAATTAAGCTTTATCAAAGAAAATAAAATTTATTTTGTTCCAGGATTATATGCGCAAGACGAATTGTGGATGTTTCATGTTATGGAAAAAATTAATTCGCTTTCTATCATAAAAGATATTACATATAATTATTATTTACATGCGAATTCTGTCGTATTTAATCGTACAAAAAAGAACTCTGAAAATCATCAAACTATTTTAGAGTGGATTTCAAAATCCTATCATCAAACAGAAAGTGAGAAACGAAAAAAATTAATACGAGGTTGGATTGTCGATTATAAAAAGACCATTTTACAAATGCAATGGAAAGTACTGAAAGATAAAGAGTATTTTATAACCAATTATCAACGAATGCAGAAAGCACCATCTTTCAGTTTAGTTGATTATCTTTCTAGTGAATTTACCAAAAAACAAAAAAAGGAAAATTTTTTATTAAATCTTCCTTCTCCAATTGGTTTTAGAATTTTCAAAAAACGTTATGAGGGATAATACTTATCAATAATATTTTTTAAGTAACTCTCCTTACTTGTTAATTCAAATTCATAATCCAACTCATGAATATCTATTGAGTAATGTTCTCCTTTATTCTCTATTATTTTCTTAGCAAATTGAGCATAATTCTTTTCTAAAGCCTGTATTATTTCAGGAATATTAAAATTCTCAGAATACGCTACATTTACTATTTTGTTCCATTTTTTTAAATTAATGTATTTTAATGTAATTTTCTTTACATCTTCTACATCAATCAAATTACGTGTTGCGTGTTGATGAACAACTAATTCCTGGTCATTCAAAATTTGTCGAGATAAATAATTCATTAACAAATTTGGGTTTCCTCCTCTTCCCACAGCATTACTAACTCTTAAAACAAGAAAATGTTCTGCTTTTTCTTTGATGATTTCTTCGATATGTAATTTATGTAACACATATAGTGAATTGTATTTAGATGAATCATAAATAGAACATGTACTGAAGTATATAAATAATTTTTCTGGATTATTTACTAAGGTTTGCTCTACAAGATTTTGCTCACGAAGAAACTCTTCTTTCCTCGTTTCTGATGAGTTAGATACACCTGAAGCAAAGAAAACAACCTCATCCAAATCAATTTCCGTAAATAAATTTGCGATTAACCCTCTACCTATTATCATAATTAAAAATAGTTTGGAATATACGTAACTGATTTTATTTGATTAAATATCGTAAATAAGATGTTCAATATAATAAGAAATAAAATAACATTATAAAAATTAATTTTCACAGAATTTATATAAAGACCAACAAAAAAAAGTATATAGAATGGAAATAATAATCTTATACTCAAGACATCAATTCTTGTAAAAAAATATGTTATCCACAAAAACAATAAATAAAAAAAACTTAATAAAATAAAAAAAATATTCTCACCTAATCCAACAAAAATAATTTTTTTAAATCTCCTATAATAAATAACTAAAAACAAGGCAAAAATTATTAGAACTATAAAATAAGGTGTTCTTTCTGTAAAATTTGAAAATAATGGATTAAAGCTTTGAAGCGTATTGTATAAACTTAATCGTAAATTCGTGGTAACATCTCCTAAAGCTGACCTATCACCTGTAAAATATCCTGTTAGTAATTTGTTTATAGATAAGTATAAAAAACTAATAATCAATGACACAAAACACGATAAAAGTAATAATAAATAGCTTTTATTTTTGGATTGAATGTAAAAAAAGAAAGAGAGTATAATACTACCTAAAATAATTGATATTAATGAGTATTTAGTTGTTACCATTAATACAAATAACAATGTTATACAAATAAAATTTTTAGGTTTATATGAATAGATTAATAATTTTAAATTAATAAAGAATAACAAAAAAAATGGAATTAATAATACCTCTGTCCACGAATATGAGATTATTGGTCTAAATCCCCAAGTTAGTGTTAATATCCAAAATATTTTCCATTCTTTTAAATATTTTTTAGCTATATAAAGAGAGAAAAGTATACAAAAACAGTTTATAAATTTTGATGATATAAAAAAATCTTTAAAAATTAAATTAATAACTTTTAACAAAAATGGATAAAAAATAGGGAATAAACTATTTTTTATAAAAGGCAAATCATTTGATATTTTATAATAATCATAAGAATCGTTTGTTTCAGTAATAAAATAATTACTTCCAAAAATAATGGTGATTATTTGTAATAATGGTATTAAATAATAAATTTTATTTCTCATAATACTTTTTAACACTTTTATGCCCTACATGTAGGATGATTTCATCACCGATGCCTTCGTCAGAATCACATACACACCATTGTTTTGGTAAAATATATGGATAAACTCCTGTTTGCCATGCTGCTTTCCACATGACTAACGAAGCACGAGAAGGATCTATTTTCATAATCTCAGCACAAGTTTTATAAAATAAATGCCCTCTTTCATTACTTTTCCATAATGTCATAGGACTTTGGTTGTACGAATGACCTAATCCTCGAGAAATGTCAGTAATTTCTTGTACATCTTTAGAAATCTGCATATCAACACGTAATAATTGTCTGTCGTTATATGGTACACAAAAACCGAATTTTTGCGTCAAATAAATTAAAGCTATTATATCCGAAGACACGATTTGCATATCACTATCCAGTATACATTTGAAGTCAGCTTTGGAATTGACCAAAGCCATAAATTTATAATAATCCGCCGTACGATAACCATATCTAGGATGATCTGGATCAATAACTGGAGAAGTTACTTTGATTAATTCTACACCATCAATTTGAAGATCAAAATCACTGTAGACTGTATATTTAGCATTTGGAAAATATTCTTTTAAAGTTTTAAGAGAAGGATTTAATCTATTCTCATCATCAAAACTAGAACCTCCGCCATTCGTTCTATTCTCTCCAAATTCTGCGAACAAAAACTCGATAGATATAGTGTTAAGCCATTCCATTTCTTCTACAGAAAATTCTTCATTTCTGAATTTAATTTCTGGTTTAGATTTTATAACCGAAGCATTTGCTTTGCCTAACAATACAGCGATGGCGTCTTTGATATTCTTTATCATCTCTTTTTGAAAATTTTACGAAGTAAATAATTAAAAATATAACGAGTAGGGAATTTATCAAGCACAGTATCTATTTCTAAAATTTTATGATTATAGACAACATTTTTGATGCGTTCTTTCGCATGTTTTTCATTAATAATTGTATTAAGACTACCATACATATTTACCATTTCCTTATATGTATTTCTCTCTTCTGTCCAGCTATCATGCCAAGAACCTGAAAAATGATGAGTTACATAATTAATCGGTAAATCCAACGAAAAATAAGTAGAAGGATATAATGCAATTCCTTCTTTTAGTTCTTGATAATTATCATAATTCGCATCAGCACCAAATTCTTCTACCAATAATTTGGAAAAAATTGCAGTATTAGGTTCTTCTTTATAATCATTATTTAGATAATAATCCATAATTTTTGTTGCCAAAACATGCCCTTTTTCTATTCCCCAAAAAGCAGAATATGGAATACCTTTGATTTCGAAACCACAAACAGCACGATGATGTAAAAAATCATTCAGCGTATTTTTAACTTCCATGTCGGTATCTAGATAAAAACCGCCATGTTCATATAGTGCTTTTGCTCTTACAAAATCGGATACAAAAGCCCATTTTTTGTTTTGATAGGCTGTTTTTACAAAATCATTTTGTGTGACATCAAAGTTATCTTCATTCCACTCAATAATTTCGTATTCAGGAAGGTATTTTTTCCAGCTAGAAATGCAATATTCTACAATTGTTGGTTTTGGATTGTTACCAAACCAACAATAATGTATTTTTTTAGGAATCATGTACTAAATATACGATTTATCCAATACTTAAAGTTGTATTGATTAATTATCTCATCACTAATTTTAATAAAAGGTTTCTGAATAAAACTTTCTAACCCTTCTAAATTTTTGAAATCTGTAATAAAGATATTATTAGGATTGTAAAAGTCATATTTCGCAACTGATTTATTATTAGTTATAATCTTATTATTATAATTCATAGCTTCAAAAAAACGAAGAGACAAACCATCATGCTCTTCTCGCTTTAAATCAATTAAAATCTTAGATTCGTTACTGATTTCCAAACATTCTTGGTAAGTAAAAGGCTTGTTTAACATGATTAATTTATCTGAAAATTTGGCATGAAATTCGTCTTGTTTTAAATAAAAATTGATTTTAGAATCTTGATTAATTCTCTTTAAAACATCATGAAAATCCGATAAAATATCAAAACGATTTTCTGTATTAACACCTATGTAAGAGAAGTCAATTGACTTTTCTGTAGTGTTTTCTTCTTCAAAAAAACAATTGGTTATTGCTTTTAAATTATAATTAGGATAATCTACTACATCTTGTTCATCAAAAACATATATTTGGTCGAACAGATTATTGTACTCTAATATTTTTTCTGAAACTGCTAATCCGTCCAATTGATAATCGATCATTTTAGTAGAAACCGAACGTGCGTATTCTAACACATTTTCTGGAATTAAATCACCACGAATAACAAAACAATAATCAAATTTTAGGTTTTGTTGTTTTAGTTGCTTTAATTTTCTATTAGTAAGATTAATAAAGTTACGATGATTGATCTTGTGGATATGTTGCGTGTCTTTTTTTATAACTCGGTAAAAGATGTTCTCCAAACGTTGTAATCCCGAAAACTCATAATAAGGAATAGACTCATCATAAAATTCATACAAAGAATAGCCATTCAGTCTGAAGTGTTTTACAAACTGTTTCGCTAGATTGGTGTTTTTGTATATGAAAAGGGCGGATGGCATTAGCTAAACTTCAAATTTTTTTTTTAAGTTGAGAAAATATTTTTCAAATGTATTAAAGGAGATCCACGAGATAAGTATTGTAATTCCAAATGATAAAAAATATAGTAAAAAATTGTAATACGTAGTATTTTTTAATTGGTCCAAGAATTTTATCAAAAGAAGAATAATCATCCAATGATACATATATATACCATAAGAAATCTTTCCTAAAAAATTAGTAACGGAATTATCTATATTAATCTTTCTATTTATAACAACGGCTAGTATCATAACTCCAAAAAAGAAAGCGTATGCCTCCTCTGTAAAAATGTAGAATTCTATCTTTGCAAACCAAATGAAAAAAGCTAAAAATGCTGCGGTAAATGAAAACATCGTGTTATTAAATATTTTTAATTTTTTTTTTGTTTTCAGAAAGTAAATAACCTAGCAAGCCTCCGTAAGCCATACAATTAAATTTTGTATGATAGAAAAACTTCTGGGTAAAGGAGAAGAGATTTGCGTTGTTAATAGTATTTAGATTAATGTAATTAATAATAAATGGAAGAGCTGTATAAATAATTATAAATGCTAATACTAGTTTTACAAAGTATTTTTTAGGTACAAAGTATACGATAATTGGCCAGAATAAATAAAACTGTTCCTCAACACCAATTGACCATATTTGCGGACTGTTTGGCCAACTAGATTTGAGAGCAGGAGGAATATTCGGAAATATAGAAAGACATAATAATAAAGTACGTCGAGGTATCTCCGTATTAAATAATATAAGGGATAAAAAAATAATGAGATAATACAGCGGCCAGATCCGCAAAATCCTTCTTATATAAAATTTTTTGAATGAGATTGTTCCATATTTTTCTTTTTCTTTTAGTAGAAGATATGTAATCAAAAATCCACTTAATACAAAAAATAAGGTTACAGAAAAATGTGCGTTTGGAAAAATCCTAAAATTTATTTGAGGTAAATTATATAATCCTTTTATAAATTCTATGTGACTCCAAACTACGATTAAGGCAGCAATAGCTCGCAATGTATTTAATCCTTTTAGTAGCATTAGTTTATATTTAGAATTTTTTTTAACCAATTGTCAAACCTGTATTTTAACACTATATTTTCATCAATTTCGTGATAAGGCTTATTAAGAAACTCATCCAAGCCTTTAAAATTAGAATAGTCTGTTATAAAAATGTTGTCAGGATGATAAAAATCGTAATTCTTTACATCAACATTATTAGTTATGATCTTGTTTTTGAAATATAGAGATTCAAAAAATCTAAAACTTAAGCCATTATGCCATTCTGGCTTTATATCTAAAGTTAAAAAAGAGTCACTAAGCTTTAGTAAATTCTCATCATAAGAAAGTGCTTTATATAGAACCTTAATATGCTTACTAGGTTGATTATGGATTGTTAATCTACTTCTATTAATAAGATTGATATCAAGTTGATAATTCTCACTAAGATATGATATAAAAGATGAAATTAATTGAGCCCTAGCTACAGAATAATTACCAACATAACTAATTTTATTTTTTTGTGGAATTGTATTGCTATTTATTGGAAAGAAGAAATTGGTTGCTTGCTGTATATTAAGTTCTCTATATTTTTGGACATCTGCAGGATTAAAAGAGTATATACTTTTAAAATATTTTGATGTTTTTTTTAGATTAATTATCTGTTCAACCTTTAAGGCGTCCCAAAAGTAAACTACCATATCATTAGAGATTTTACTAAACTTTTTCACTAAATCTTCACTGTATGGGCCTAAACTAATGAAGAGAACATAATCATATAGAGTAGTGTTTTTTTTAAAAAAATTAGTGAAAATGTGATCATAAAATCTTTTATCGTGCATGGCTTTTAAAGTAGAAAGGTAGTTTTTTCTTCTAAGAATATTTCTATTAAAAATATTTAGCGCTTTGTCAATCGGCTTTTTATATTCGAAGGGAAGTTTCTCGTTGACATTATCAAAATTCAAAATTTCAGCATCCAAATTTGTAGCCTTTAGAATACGCAAAGACTCGTGACTTAGTAGTCCGAGTTCCACGATAAGTATTTTTTTTGAAGCGTTTTTCACTTAATTTTAATTATAAAGTATAGATATTAGCCGATGAATTTATTTAATAATCTAAATACTCTACTTTCATATAATTTTCGTAATTGTTTAGATTCGACAGTTAAGTTTTTAATTTTTTTTAAATTTTCATGGTAACCCCCTTGGTGATCAATAAAAAAATGATAATGCTTGTAGAAGATAAAATTTTGCATAGAAATTAATCTTTCATTTTGCAAGGTAATCAACATTGAGTTAGCTTTTATTCTGTAATAAAAACCTATGTAATCAAGCTTTTTAACAGTTCCATTGTTTTTTAAAATGGAAATCCAAAAGTCCCAATCTTCCAATCCATATATTAGATTTACATCATAGCCATTAACAGTTTCCCAGTCAGTTTTTTTGAAAAATGCGGTACAAAATATTTGATTGTTGTATGCTAAACCTTTTTGGCTAAAAGAAGGTAAGTCCATCTTTCCTACTTCATCTCCAAATTTTTCGCCTTCACAATATATTATTTTATAATCATGATTAAATTGAGCAGATGCCAATTCTAAATATTGGTTTCCTATTTTATCATCGCAGTCTAATGGTAATATCCACTCGCCTTTTGCTTTCTCTATACCTGCATTTCGGGCAGAAGACAAGCCTCCGTTTTCTTTTTTGAGATAGATAAATCGTGTATCTTTTTCTACCCAATGTAGTGCAACTTCTTCTGTATTGTCTGGTGAGCCGTCATTTACAATAATACATTCCCAATTTTGATAGGTTTGGTCTAAGACTGACTGTAGGCATTCGTCCATATAAATAGACTGATTGTAGCATGGAACAATAACCGAAATAAGAGGTTGTTGCATGATGTGTATATTTAAGTATTTCTAATTTAGGTTGTTTACAAAGTTACTTTATTTGTAAGAATATGCAAGTTATTATTTGATGTTCTCTTCTCTACTTTTTTTAACCGTATTTATTTATCATTATTTATTTTATTCGATAATTATGATATTAACAATGAAAATCTGTTTACTAATTATAGTTTATGCTTTCTTATTTATAGAAATGTGGTGAGTGTATAGTGAAAAGGATGAAAGAGTTTTGCTTGTTCGTTGTTTTGTGTCACAATGGATATTCCGATAAAAGGAAAAATTGTTGATGAGTTTTGTTGTTCTTGTATTTGTGGAGATAACTTAATTTCTGCAAGTGGTGTAGCAAGGTTATCTATTGTGGCATAGAAATTTTGAAAATTGATAAGGTTTAACTCTAATTCTTCGGTGCAAACCAACCATCCTATACTGATTTCTAAATAAGCGTTTGGGAATTTGGATTTGTGTTGGAATACTAGGCCTGCTTGTATTTTTAATTCATTTGTTGGTGCATTATATTGCACATAAAATGGGGATAGTTTGCACTTTTTGTTGAGTGAACGATGTTGTAATTTACCATTTTTGTGGGCTTCTACTAGTGCTGTGTACATGGTAGATTGATTGGTTTCTTTTTTTATAGTAGAAAAGAATGAAACCAATTGGTTATGAAAAGTACCGTCTTTTTGTTTCCAGTTGAATGGTAGTATGTTTTTCTTGAAGGATGCGGAAAACATCGATAATTCTTTGAAACGTTTCTTAACTTCTATTGTATTTGGATGCTGTTGTGCTGAACTATTAACAAATCCACCTGCATATTTTTTGACAAAAGATTTACCATTACGTTGAAAAAAAATTAAATTTCCTAATTTACCATTTATATTAAATTCATTATCTGTTTTAGCCATAAATTTACTATATTTAAATATTGAAAATCAATTAATTAAATATAGTGAATTTATTTCTATTTTTCTCCTTTTTAATTGTTTTTTACTTCTTCAATTGTATTCCTAAGTTATTTTTATAGTAGTTCTATGCTACCTCTGTGCTACCTTTATGTCGCCTCTAAGCCGACTTAAAGAGGAGGTTTGTTATAGGAATGTAATCTTCCCTAAAAAC
>NZ_DLJR01000065.1:32596-32796 GCF_002484365.1 Empedobacter sp. UBA7611 | reverse complement strand
CAACTTTTGATACTGATCCCATATTATTTCATTTGATAATCATACCATTTATATGAACGAATTTGAAATTCCAATAGGAGAGACCTATCGATCAGAATTCATGCTGAAATACTCAAAAGGGAATTAGATTAAAAGAAAGTAGTATAAATAAAAAAAAAAGCCAAACATTTCTGTTTGGCTTTGTGACCTGGCTGGGGCTC
>NZ_DLJR01000065.1:13733-32353 GCF_002484365.1 Empedobacter sp. UBA7611 | reverse complement strand
GCTACCAGGTCTCCGTTTTTTCGGACTGCAAATATACGATTATATCTGAGTTTACAAAACGAAAGACGTTTTTATTTTTTTATATAAAAAAGAACGTTTTGACTAAGTGACCTGGCTGGGGCTCGAACCCAGGACCCCAACATTAAAAGTGTTGTGCTCTACCAACTGAGCTACCAGGTCGGTTTCTTAAATCGAGTGCAAATATAGGGCGTTTAATACTAATTTAACAAACGTTTTGTGAAGTTTTTTACAATTTATTAATTAATCATTTCGGTTTTAAGAACTTAAATTTAGATAAATTTTTAGTTTTTTTTTGAAAGATAGAATTTCGGATAAGAAAACTGAAAAAATAAGCCATAGAAACATCATTTTATATATTTGATAAATGATTTATATACTATATTTGTCATCCAGCAAATCTAAATCTATGTGAACCGAAATTATTTTCGGAACGCTATTTAAAGATTGAAATTTTAGAATGAAGAAGAATATACTATATATTATTATTGCTTTGTTTTCGATAGTGTCGTGTAAAAAATCTGACAACCCAGAGGCAGACGTACCCGATTCTGAATATGCAAACAATTGTAATCAGGAAACAAAAGATGCACATTTGTCTAATTTTGCATTGAAAGAATTAAAGGAATTAATAAAAGATCAACCACAGATTATTCATCAAAAATTGAATGATCGTTGTTTCAAGGTTTCTAAACTTGGAAAAAATTTATACATTCAAAATTCAGATCGTTTAGATTCTTTGAAGATTAAAAACAATAATCAAGGAACAATGTTTTTGAATAAAATAACAGCAATACAGGTTTCACAAGAGATTGTTTATAAATTAACATATTCTTTTCCTATTAAATTCTTGAATCAATATAGAGCAGAAATCAAAAAAGATGCGCCAAAATCTAAATATCATCATTCAAATTCAATCGTTACTAACGAAGATTATCAAGTAACTTATAATGTGGAACGTTATGATGCAAGACGTTTGGAGAATACGTATTCATATCAAATTGATACGTTTGATGGATATGCGAGATTAACTATTTTTTATTCAGAAGACTTACCAGTAGACTAATCATGATTATTTCTTTAGTAGGATATATGGGTAGCGGAAAATCGACTACCGGAAAAGATTTAGCCAAAGCATTGGGTTTCGAATTTATTGATCTTGATGATTTTATCGAACAAAAATATCAAACAAAAATTAGTGAGATTTTTGAAAAAGAAGGCGAATTAGGTTTTCGTAAAAAAGAACGAGAAGCCTTAAAAGAAGTTCTGACTTCAACAAACATTGTGCTTTCTTTGGGCGGTGGAACTCCTGTTTATTACGATAATATGGATGAGATTACCAACAATTCAATTTCATTTTTTATGCGTGTGCAATTACCGCAATTGGTGAAACGATTGGAAAATAAAAAAGAAACTCGACCTTTGATTGCTCACCTTTCTGATGAAGAAATGATGGAGTTTATTGCGAAACATTTGTTTGAGCGCAATCAGTTTTATGAAAAGGCAAAATATACAATCAGTATTTCAAACCAAAGTACATTAGAGATTTTGGACGAAATTATGAAACATCTTAAAAAGGAGAAGATTTGGAATTAATCCAAATCTTCTCCTTTTATAATGATACCTTCAGTATCTTCTCCACCCTCTTCTAAATAATCATCCAAATCTCGGCGATCTTTTTTCGTTGGTCGACCTTCTCCTCTTTCACGATAATAATCTTGCGAAAGCTTTCGAAGCTCTAACACTTCATATTCTTCTTTTGGCGTTGTATCCACAATATGCAAGGTTAACAATTTAGCTCCAATTCTATTATTTGGCACTTGCAATACTTTAAAAGATAAATTAATTTGATCTTTTCTCACCTCAATCGCATCACCTGGAATTATATCTCGCGACGCTTTTGCTACATCTCCATTCACTTTTACACGATTCTTTTTTACCGCATCAGCCGCTAAAGATCTCGTTTTATAATATCTAACACTCCAAAGAAATTTATCTAATCTCATTTAAAACTGAATATTTGTTAGGTTAAACTAATATTTTTTCTAAATTCGCAATATAAATCGAAATAACATGATAAAGAAATTCTTCGTTACTTTAATTGCATGTTCTGCTGTTTTAGTAGGATGTAATAATGATGATGATAATGGTGTAAATAAAGAAACTAAAATTCCAGTTGAAGAACGTAATGCTTTAGATGATGAAGCGATTCAACAATATATGGAAGATTATTATTTCAATCCTAAAAATGGAAAACTTACAAAGTTTGATACCATAAAAGGAAACGATGATGATGCTTATCCAACATTAAAATCTTTAGCAAAACAAGATAACTTAGGAATTTGGTATGCCGAAAATCCAAATCATAAAGGAACAGGAGAATCTATTGTTTCTAATGATAGTACTTCTATTTATTTAAATATTGAATCAAGCTCTTTCCTAGCTACAAATAGCACAGATTACAAAAGAAAATATGGCTTAGTTAGTCAAATTTATCTAACTGGATGGAACTCAATAAACGTAAGTGATGGATCTTCAATTCAAGATCCAACTTATTATTACTACATTCCTACTGAAACTGAAGCTAAAAATGGAGTAAAAAGAGAACATGTCGAATTGAAAAATTTCGCAGAAGGGCTTAAACATTTTAAATCTACAAACCGTTCTACAAATGATTTGTATAACTTTCAAGGTGTAATCATTTTACCTTCTCGTTTAGCTTATGCACGAAATAAATACTACGTTTCTGGATCAGGACTATCTGATTACTCATCATTCAGAGACCTTACAATAGTTTTCAATTTCGAATTACCTAAAATCGAAAAAAGAACAACAAAATAATTATCTTCAAAACAAGATAATCTTACAAAAACCATCTGTATTGATGGTTTTTTTTTATCTTTAAATTTCAAAATATATTAGAATTAAACCTAAAAAATGAGTATTATAAAATCTATTATCGATAACGATTTCTATAAATTCACCATGCAATTTGGCGTTACAAAATTGTATCCAGATGTAATGGCTCGCTATAAATTCATCAACCGAGGCGAACATCAATTTCCTGAAGGTTTTGCGGATGAATTACAAAAAGAAATCAATGCAATGGCTTCACTTGCTTTAACCAAAGAGGAAAAAGATTTTTTCACAACGAACTGTCCTTATTTAAGTCCTGCTTATTTAGACTTTTTGCAAGGTTATCGTTATGATCCAAATGAAGTAAAAATCACCCAAAACGGTACTGATGTAGAAGTGCATGTAGAAGGATATTGGTATCGCACTATTTTATGGGAAGTTCCAATCTTATGTTTGATTAGCGAAATTTTCTATAAATTGACAAATGCTCAACGCATTTCGAACGAAGAAATCACAAAACGTACAAGCGATAAAGTTGATTTATACAATCGTCTTGGCGTTACAATTGCGGAATTTGGTACGCGTCGTCGTCACAGTTACGAAGTTCATGATGTCGTGATGAAAGAATTAACAAACCATAAAGGAAAAAGTTTTGTCGGAACTTCTAATGTTCACTTTGCACATAAATATGGCGTAAAACCAATTGGAACTCATGCTCACGAATGGTTTATGTTTCATGGTGCGCGTTACGGATTCAAGATTGCGAATTCAATCAGCTTAGATCGTTGGGTAAAAGTTTATTATGGTGATTTAGGAATTGCTTTGACTGACACTTATACATCGGATGTTTTCTTTGGACAATTTGATAAAAAATTATCTAAATTATTTGATGGCGTTCGTCATGATTCTGGAGATCCGATTGAATTTGGAGAAAAAACAATTGCGCATTACGAAAAAATGGGCATCAATCCTTTATTCAAAACGATTATTTTCTCGGATGGATTAAATTCAGAAAAAGTGGAAATGATTACAAAAGCTTTCAAAGGAAGAATTGGATTATCATTTGGAATTGGAACCAACTTAACAAACGACACTGATTTAAAACCTATGAATATCGTGATGAAATTAACCGAAATTTCTTCTATTGATATTAAATGGACAGGCGTTGTAAAACTTTCGGACGAAAAAAATAAACACACTGGAACTCCACGTATGATTGCTCTTGCAAAAGAAATGTTAGATTTAGATGACATTCCATCGCATGATGCGCCAGAAAATGATTAAGAATTTTCTTAAAAATGGATTTTTTTTGTATTTTCAACATATAAATAACATTAAATGAAAAAGTTTTTAATTCTATTCCTACTTTCGAACTTAGTATTAGCACAAGTTGAAGAAATTAAATATGAAGTAATATATAAATCAAAATTCTCTGAATTCGCTTTAAATAAATTTAAAGAAGATAAAAGAACTAATATAAATCGTGAAGATTTTTTACAAAAAACTCAAAATCCAAAACCAAGTTATTATACACTTACAAATGATAAAAAGTCATCAAAATTAGTCTATGAGAGTTCTATAAACAATGAGCAAAATTCAAATTTGGAAGTTAATATAAAACCTTTTGGAAGCGGACCTATTTACAAATTTTCTTCAAAAGATAGTATAAATAGTTACACAGAGTATCCAATTTTAGGTAAAAATATTTTTACAAAAAAGGAATTACAAAAATTAATTTGGACAAAAATAAACAATGATTCTATCATCCTAAATTTTAATACAAGACAATATAAAGCGGAAAATCAAGATGCTACATATACAATTTGGGTAACTAATCAACTACCTAACAATTTAGGTATTTCTGATTTATTTTTTCAAGATGGATTTATTCTAAAAATAAAAATAACAAAAAAACCAACTCAGGTTTTTGATTATGAAATCATTGAAGCTTATCCGTTAAGTATAAAAACAAAAAAAGTTAAAAATTATAAAGAGTTAGAATTAAGAAATATTAATATATACTCGGAATTACAAATTAAGGATATGTATAAAAATTTTAACTCAACTCCTATTCAATAAAAAATGGAACTCACTATTGAGTTCCATTTTTGTTTTGTTATCATTTAATATAATGAAAGATTATTTATTCATTAAATCTTCGATTTCTTCTGCTTCTAACGGAATATTTTGCATCAAGTTGAAAGGCTTTCCTTCTTTCTGAATTACATAATCATCTTCCAAACGAATTCCAAAACCTTCTGCAGGAATATAGAATCCTGGCTCGTTTGTGAAAACCATTCCAGCCACAAAATCATCAGTTAATAAACCATAATCATGCGTATCTAATCCCATGTGATGAGATGTCCCATGCATCATGTATTTTTTGTAAGCTGGCCAAGCTGGATCTTCGTTTTGTACATCTGCTTTATCCAACAAACCTAGACCTAACAATTCAGAAGTATAAACTTTTCCTAATTCTTCGTGGTATTTGTACCAATTATTTCCAGGAACTAACATCGTTTCTGCTTCTTTTTTACAACGTAAAACCGCATCATATACTTCTCGTTGACGTTTTGTATATTTTCCATTAACTGGAATTGTACGTGACATATCTGATGAATAATTTGCATATTCAGCTGCAACATCAAACAAAATCAAATCACCGTCTTTACATTCTTGATTATTTTGAATATAATGCAACACATTTGCATTATTTCCAGACGCAATAATTGGCGTGTATGCAAAACCTTTTGAACGATTACGAAGAAATTCGTGAACAAACTCAGCTTCGATTTCGAATTCCCAAACTCCAGGTTTTACGAAATTTAAAATACGACGAAAACCTTTTTCTGTGATATCACACGCTTGTTGAATCAATTGAATTTCTTCTGGTTCTTTTACAGAACGTAAACGTTGCAAAATAGGATTTGAACGTAAATAAGTATGTCCAGGATAATCTACTTTCAATTGTTTTACAAAACGATCTTCGCGCGTTTCTACTTGAGGTGCTTCTGTTACGCGATAATGCTCATTTTTATTTACATAAACATTATCTGCTTCTACCATCAATTTGCGCAAAACATTTGGTAAATCTTGTAACCAAAGTACAGTTTTGATTCCAGAAACTTCTGTTGCTTGAGCTTTTGATAATTTTTCTCCTTCCCAAACTGCAATATGATCGTTTGTTTCACGAACAAATAATACTTCCTTATATTTAGGATCGTAAGCGTCAGGAAAAATTAATAAGATAGATTCTTCTTGATCAACTCCAGATAAATAAAAAATATCACGATGTTGTGCAAACGGTAACGTAGAATCTGAAGAAATTGGATAAATATCGTTAGAATTGAAAATAGCAAGAGAACGAGGTTTCATTGCTTTTACAAATTTCGCTCTGTTCTTTACGAATAACTCGCTTGGAATAGGATTGTATTTTGTTGTCATAAAATTTTACATTAATTATTATGACCAAATTTAAGAAGATGTTTTTAGAAAAAAAAGGAAAACCCTCGCAGAAACGAGGGTTTTAACCTTAACCAACCTAAACCTATGAAAAAGCCATTAGCCTTTTATGTTGACAAATGTAAGCTACTTTTTTTAAACTGCAAATTTTTTTTAAAAAAAGTCAATATTTTTTGAAGATCAATATGATAAAACGATAATATTCAATAAATAAGGTTTTAATAAAAATTCAATAAATATTCATTTGTATAATTAAAATTATTCTCCCTATATTTGCACCTCGAATTTTAGTATAATAATAACTTAAAAGAAGTTAAAAATGACACATTACGAAACTGTTTTCATTTTGACTCCCGTTCTATCTGATTCTCAGGTAGAGGAAGCAGTTAATAAATTCAATGACTTTGTTACTGCTAACGGTGGTGAAATCGTAGCAAAAGAGAACTGGGGCTTAAAAAAATTAGCTTATCCAATTCAAAACAAAAGAAATGGATTCTACCACTTAGTAGAATTTAAATCAGACAATAACGAGTTAGTTTCTCAATTAGAAGTTGCTTACAAACGTGATGAGCGTGTAATCCGTTTCTTAACTGTGAAATTAGACAAACACGGTATGGACTGGGCAGAAAAACGTAGAACAAAATTAAAGTCTAACTCTAACAAATAAGCAAAGCTATGGCAATTGACGATTTAGCAAAAAAAGCAGCTGGAGGTAGCGAATCAGAAATCCGTTATTTATCTCCTTTAGATATCGAAACACAATCAAACTCAAAATATTGTCGTTTCAAAAAATTTGGAATCAAATACGTTGACTATAAAGACGCTGATTTCTTAATTCAATTCGTGAATGAGCAAGGTAAAATTTTACCTCGTCGTTACACAGGAACATCTTTAAAATACCAAAGAAAAGTTTCTAAAGCGATCAAAAGAGCTCGTCACTTAGCATTAATGCCATTTATTGGTGATCAATTAAAATAATAACCTAAATATTAAAATATCATGAACGTAATTTTAAGACAAGATGTAGAAGGTTTAGGTTTTGAATTTGAAGTTGTTTCAGTAAAACCTGGATACGCGCGTAACTTTTTAATCCCTCGTGGATTAGCATCAGTTGCAACTCCAAAAAATGTACAAGAATTAAATGAAGTTTTAGATGCTCGTAAAGCAGAAGAAGCTACATTAATNNGACGCTAAAGTTGGTTCTGGAGACAAATTATTTGGATCTATCAACAACGCTGACTTAGCAGAAGCTTTAGTTAAAGCTGGTGTTGAAATTGAAAAGAAAAACATCAAAATCCCTGGAAATACTATCAAACGTTTAGGAAAATACGAAGCAAAAGTACGTTTCCACAGAGAGGTTGAAGTAGATTTCGGATTTGAAATTGTACCAGATGCTGCATCTATTAAAGCTGCTGAAGAAGCTGCTAAAACAAGAGCAGAATTAGCTAAATTAGATGCTCAAAAAGCAGCTAATGCTAACAAAGAAGAAGGTTCTTTCTTCAACTTCGATAACCCAATTTACGCTAACGATAAGAAAGCGAAAAAAGAGGAAGTATCTGAAGAAGTTGCTACAGAAGAAACTCCATCTACAGAAGAATAATTATTATTCAACTATACATAAAAAAAACCTCGCAATTGCGAGGTTTTTTTTTATTCCTTATTTTAGATAATCTAAACTATTTACTTCTTTAAACTTTGGAGACCGCCTTAAAAAGTCTTTGAAAAAAGCTGTATGCGTAGCACCCATCAGTACAAAAATGCGATCATCTTTTGTGATTGGTACATTATTCATATTTGCAAACATCCATAAATTACGTTCATAAAACTTTGCTGCTTGTTCTGCTCCTAAAGGATAGCCATTAACTGAAATGGTAGTTAATAAATCTGCATTATAATTAATCATCGAATCTAAATAATCTGGTTGATTTTTTAACCAAAGTAATTCTGCTACACCCATTTTACCCTCATTAATATTATTCTTTTCTTCATTCAAAGAGAATAACTCTTCATATTTTTTATATGTAATGGTATCTTGTTGATTTTTTAACGCATAGTAAAGTGGATAATAATAATCTTTTTGATAATCTATTCCGTAAATTTGTTTTACTCCACTCAAACGCCCAACTTCGTAAGCTAATAACTCTATTTCTGTCGGTTTATCAAATTTCATTTTTGGATTTTTTAAATATTCCGTATAAGAAGCTGCTATTCTTAGATTCTTATAAGGCTCCTGTTCTACTAAAATAATCGTTGGATTAAACATTGCAATCTTTTTTGCAATCTCATGTACTTGTCGAATGTTCTCATTATTATGTTCATCAAAATCAGTCGAATTAGCATCTGGCGTGTACCCCATGTGAAAAGTCCCTACATTGAGAACTGGAATAGCGTCATCAAATTTTGTTTGAAATTGATATTTTGTTTGAGCAGATAAATTCATCGTTCCAATAAATGTAGCAATTGCAATAAATAAGTTTTTCATTTGAGTTAAATTTTAAATTCTGATTCAAATCTCAAACATTTCGAAAAACATATTTTTAATTTATCGACCAACCCTATTGATTTATCGACGAATCACAACTCTTTTAAGTAGAAAACAATCTAATTTTACAAAAAACAGAAAAACAGATGGGAAATAGAAAAGAAATCCAGTTAATTTCTAAAAAGAACGAACTTAAAATTTTAATCATATTCTTATCTGTATATTTTATGCTTAATTATGTGAATGAAGGATTCTTTCGTTTATCTAAAAACAAGCCATTCATTGGAGAAATAGAGCTGTTTAATTCAACAATTTTTTTAGTTAAAGGATTTGTTTCTATCATTATATATTTTATTATTGCGCCAAAAATTTTTAAATCTATCAATTGGAAATCAATATTATTAGCTATAGTATATTCCTTTGCAACATTTATTGCTGTTCGATATTTTATTGAACAAATTATTACTGATCTTCTTTTTAATAAAATCAACTATTTTGAAGGAACTACAATAAGTTATTATATTTATGATAATTTACATTACGGATCTTTTATCGTTTTTTCTTCACTTTTTTTATGGATGACATTACATTCAATTAATACTTTACAACAAAATAATCAGATTGAAAAAGAAAAGAATGAAGCTGAAATTAATTTTCTAAAATCTCAAATCAATCCTCATTTTTTGTTTAATACACTCAATAATATTTACAGTTTAGTCAGTGTAAATTCGCCTAATTCATTGAAAGCAATTGAAAATTTGAGTTCGATTATGCGTTTTACAACCTATGAAACGAATAAAGATAAAATCGAAATTGAACGAGAAATAGATTACATCAATCAATACTTAGATTTGGAACAAATTCGTTACGGAGAAAGATTTTATATCGAAAAAGAATTTTATATCGAGAATTCAAAAAAAATGATTCATCCTTATATTATTTCGCCCTTTATAGAAAATGCACTAAAACATGGTGTTGTAAAAGAAAAAGATCATCCCATCAAAATCAGTTTAAAAACTGATGCTACTTTTCTCGAAATATCAGTTTCTAATAAAATAAATCAACATCAAAAAGATGAAACTTCTGGAATTGGGCTCGTAAATTTAAAAAAAAGGTTGAATTATTATTTTGGAAATAATTATACATTCGAAATTAGGAATGATCACGAAACATTTCATATTTACTTAAAAATTCCTTTTGATGCCGAAAATTAATTGTATTATCATCGACGATGAGCCACTTGCTGTAGATTTATTAAAAAAACATGCAACAGAAAATGAACAACTAAATCTTTTGTTAGCCACAACAGAAGTTTTTGAAGCAATCGATTTTTTGAAAAATAATAAAGTCGATTTAATTTTTACGGATATACAAATGCCCGAATTAACAGGAATTCAGTTGATGAAAATTTTGGATGATTCGCAAAAATTTATCGTAACAACGGCTTATCAAGATTATGCTTTAGAAAGTTTTAATTTTCATGTGGTTGATTATTTATTAAAACCGATTACTAAAACGCGTTTTGATGCCTCTATAAAAAAATATGTTGATTTTTTTCAAACGACATCAACTAAAAATCAGTCGACTTATTTGTTTGTAAAAGCAAATGGAAAGCAAGTAAAAATTAATTTTTCAGATTTAATTTACATTGAAGGTTTGAAAGATTATATTCGAATTCATACCAAAACTGAAAAAATATTAGTCTTAGAAACCATGAAGTCTTTCGAAGAAAAATTACCAAATCATTTCAAAAGAATTCATCGTTCGTATATCATCAATCTTGATTTTTTAACTTCTATTGATGGAAATTCTGTTTATCTCAATCAGAAAATTTTACCAATTGGAGAAACTTATCGAAAAGAAATGAAGGATTTTGGTTAAGAATTATTAAGAACAAAAAATACTTGTCTTTTCGAGCTTGTCGAAAAATCTCAGATTCTTCATTTCGTTAACACTGCATTCAGAATGACAATAACAAAAAACTCCAACTTTAAAGGTTGGAGTTTTTTGTTTATATATTTCTTGTTCGTTGTATCAGCAACATATCAGCCAAAACCATCGCAGCTAAACTTTCTACAATAGGAACGGCTCTTGGAACAACACAAGGATCGTGACGACCTTTTCCATGCATTTCTACCATTTTGCCATCTGCATTCAACGTTGTTTGTTCTTGCATTAATGTCGCAACTGGCTTGAAAGCAACTTTAAAATAAATATCCATTCCATTTGAAACTCCACCTTGTATTCCTCCAGAATAATTGGTTCTTGTTGTTCCATCTTGGTTGAATTGATCATTCATTTCTGAACCTTTCATCGATGTAGAAGCAAAACCTTCGCCGTATTCAAAACCTTTTACGGCATTTATCGACATCATCGCCTGTCCTAAACGTGCATGCAATTTATCAAAAATTGGTTCACCTAAACCAACTGGCACATTTTGAATAACACAAGTTACTTCACCTCCAATTGTATCACCTTCTTTGCGAATTTCTTTGATACGATTAATCATTTTTTCTGCCATTTCTAGATCTGGACAACGAACTGCCGTTTCTTCAATTTTAGAAAAATCTAATGTAGAATAATCATTATCCAACTTCAACTCACCTACTCCGCTTACATAAGCTGTAATATTGATATTTGGAATCACATGTTTTGCAACAGCACCACCAACAACCCAATTAGCCGTTTCTCGCGCAGAAGTTCTTCCTCCACCTCTATGATCGCGAACACCATATTTGGTTTCGTATGTAAAATCGGCATGAGAAGGACGAAAAACGTCTTTTATATGATCGTAATCGTGAGATTTTTGATTATCATTCGGAATAATAAACCCGATAGAAGCACCTGTTGTTTTTCCTTCAAAAATACCTGAAAGAAATTGTACTGTATCTGGTTCTTTTCGTTGTGTCACAATTGCAGATTGTCCTGGTTTACGACGATCTAATTGCGCTTGTATCCAATCAAAATCTAATTCGATTCCACTTGGAACGCCATCAATTACACCTCCAATCGCTACACCATGACTTTCGCCAAAAGTTGAAATTTTAAATAGTCTTCCGAATGTATTCACAATAGTATATGTGTTTTTTGTTTTTATTTTTCGAATTGATAAATCACTGCATTAACATTCATTGTAGCTCCAACAGAAGCTAAAATAATTTTATCATTTGCGTGAAATTGATGAGGAGCTAATTCTCCTTTTTTGATTAAATCAAACATTGTAGGAACCGTTGCTACAGATGTATTTCCTAAGAATTGAACTGTCATTGGATCAATTTTTTCTGGTACAGCTACACCATATAATTTGTATAAACGCTCTATCATTGCATGATCCATTTTTGCATTTGCTTGGTGCAATAAAATTTTATCAATATCGGTAATTGATAAATTTGTTTCATCTAACAATTCTTTAATTGCTGGTGGAACATTTTTTAATACGAATTCGTAAACTTTACGACCTTTCATATTAATTGTTTTGATTGAACCTTTATAATCTGGATTTGCAGAACGTCCATTTGTCAAGTAAGCCAATTCATCACCTGTATAACTTAACGTTTCGTGATTGATGATTCCATATTTATAATCAGCTTCTTTCGCTTCCAAAACAACTGCTCCTGCTCCATCTGCAAAAATCATCGCAGAACGATCATGCGGATCTACAGCACGAGATAACGTATCAGAACCGATTACCAAAACTTTCTTTGCAATATTTGCTTGAATAAATTGATGTCCTAAAATCAATGATTCTATCCAACCAGGACAACCAAATGTCATATCATAAGGCTTACATTTTAGGTTTTTGATTCCTAAATTGTGTTTTACTTTTGCCGAAATTGACGGCATGATATCAATTTGATGACCAACAGGATCAATATCTCCAAAGTTGTGCCCAACGATTATATAATCTAATTCTTCTGGATTAACACCAGATTCTTCAATTGCTTTTTTAGCAGCAAAAGTTGCGATATCAGAATTTAATAAATCATCTTCTACATATCTTCTTTCTCTGATTTCTGTAATTTCCTCAAATTTACGCGTAATTTCTTCACCAGTTTTATCCAAACGATTTCCACTTTCGTCATAAAATTCGTGGTTAACAAAATCTTCGTTCGTAACAATTCTATTCGGTAAATAGTGTCCAGAACCTGTAATTACAGAGTTTATCATATTAATATTGTTCAATTTTAATAAAAAAATAATAGCGACAAAGTTACACATTTCATTAAAATAGTCATGAAAAATATGTAATAACTCATACCGAAATTAATAAAGTATATTTAATTTAGCAGCATGAAAAAAAATCCTTCATTAATTGGTCTTTTAATCGTCTGTGGATTAGCTGCTTTAATCGTTGTTATTTATAACACTTTTCTAAGCAAAAAAGATGGGTATGTGATTGATAATCCATCAAACAAAACCTTGACAATCAAAATTAACGATAAAGATTTTACAATTGCACCGCAACAAAATGCAAGAGTAGACTTGAAAAAAGGAAAAGCGCATATCGTTTATAGTTTTAATAACAAAAATGTAGATACAGTTGTAGATATTACGAGAGCAAATGGTTTTATAAATCCAACGCATCAAGAATATTATACATTTACACGACCTTATGGTGTTAGAAAAAACAAAGATTCTATCTTTTTATCAAACAATATTGCAATAGATAACAAGATTTATCACGGAATTATCGAAAAATCTTCTCAATTATACATCGAAAACTTTTACTATAACATCGATCAAGATTATCCTAAAATGTTCATAAAAAGTAGTGGAAGCGAGAAAGCAACTGATTTATCGAAAATATTTAACAAAGAAGATTTTAAACAATTTTATTTCGAGAATTACGAATAAGATTTAGATTTTATAACTTTACAAAATGGCAAATCATCAACACGATGCAGTAACTCCTTACGAAGCATCAGATCTAAATAAAAAGAAACAAGTCGAGCAAATGTTCGATAATATTTCGCCAAAATACGATTTATTAAACCGTGTTTTATCAATGGGAATCGACATTCAATGGCGAAAAGATGTTATCAAAATGGTAAAAGCTTCTCAACCAAAAACGATTTTAGATATCGCGACTGGAACAGGAGATTTAGCGATTATGATGGGTAAAAATACCGATGCAAAAATTACTGGATTAGACTTATCTAACGGAATGTTGGAAGTTGGTCGCAAAAAAGTAAAAGAAGCTGGATTAGAAAATCGTATCGAAATGGTGCAAGGTGATTCGGAAAATTTACCTTTTCCTGATAACACTTTTGACTGTGTGACCGTTTCTTTTGGTGTTCGTAATTTTGAAAACTTAGAGAAAGGTTTAGCAGAAATTAATCGTGTTTTAAGACCTGGAGGAACTTTCGTTATTTTAGAATTTTCTTATCCTACAGCTTTTCCAATGAAACAGTTGTACACATTTTATTCTAAAAATATTTTACCTGCAATTGGTAAAATGGTTTCGAAAGATCAAAGTGCTTATACCTATTTACCAGATTCAGTTCGTGCTTTTCCACATGGAGAAGAAATGAAAAACATTCTGAAAAGTGTAAAATTTACACAACCTATTGATAAAAAACTTACTTTTGGTATTGCAAGCATTTATAAAAGTATAAAATAAATTTGCTTGTTATTCGTTGAAAGTCTATGAGAAAAAATCTAATCATCGCATTATCGTTAACTGTTGCTAGCATTGCAAATGCGCAGTTTCGCCCTAATAATGACAGAAGCGAAAACAGAACTGAAACTGATCAGAAAAAATTTAGTTTTGGATATTTCTTGGGAACTAATATGATGAGTTACAAGATTGTTCCTAAAGCACAAACTAACCCTGTCCCTGGAGCTCCTCAAATTCCAGAAGATGATGGAGTAAATGAACACGGTTTAGTTTATTTAGATCAAGAAAGTAAAGCTGGTTTCTCTGTTGGATTAATCGCTAAAATGCGTGTGAATGATTACATCGACTTAAAGTCTGAACCAGGATTGCATTTTGCACAACGTATTTTACATTTTCGTAACGCCCCTTTAGCTGGAACATCAACTGGTACTTACGAAGGAGATTTAGAAGATTCTAATGTAAAACGCGAAGTAAAATCTACTTATATCGAAATCCCATTGTTACTTAACTTTCACGGAGATCGTTGGTTCAATACACGTCCATATATTCAAGGAGGTTTGGGTTATCTAATGAATTTACAATCGAACGAAAATAAAGAAGACGATAACGCTACTGGAGTTTTCAGAACAACAACGAATAACTTTAACTGGCAAGCAGAAATTGGTGTTGAAATTTATTTCAAACGATTTAAACTTACACCAGCCCTAAAAGGTATGTTCTTCTTTAATAATGAAATTGTTCCTGATAAACCTTCTACAGATCCTTATTGGACAGGAAGTTTGAATTCATTATCAACCAGAGCATTTGTTTTTTCTCTAAAATTTGAATAAAAATTTAAAGTCATAATCATAAAATAATAAAAACCATAAATAATATAATCACATGAATTTTCAATTATCGGAAGAACAATTAATGATTCAAGAAGCTGCTCGTGATTTCGCTAAAGCCGAATTATTACCAGGAGTTATCGAACGCGACGAAACATCTACTTTCCCAACTGATGCAGTAAAAAAAATGGGAGAACTTGGATTCTTAGGTATGATGGTTGACCCAAAATACGGAGGATCTGGTTTAGATAGCGTTTCTTATGTCATTGCAATGGAAGAAATCGCTAAAGTTGATGCTTCTGCTGCTGTTGTCATGTCAGTTAACAACTCTTTGGTTTGTGCTGGTATGGAAAAATATTGTAACGAAGATCAAAAACAAAAATATTTAGTACCATTAGCTTCTGGTCAAGTGATTGGAGCATTTTGTTTATCTGAACCAGATGCTGGTTCTGATGCGACTTCTCAAAAAACTACTGCGGTAGATATGGGAGATTACTATTTATTAAATGGTACAAAAAACTGGATTACGAATGGTGGAACAGCTTCTACTTATTTAGTAATCGCTCAAACTGATCCAGAAAAAGGTCACAAAGGAATCAATGCTTTCATCGTAGAAAAAGGATGGGCAGGTTTCGAAATTGGACCAAAAGAACAAAAAATGGGAATCCGTGGTTCTGACACACATTCATTGTTCTTTAATGATGTTAAAGTGCCAAAAGAAAACCGTATTGGTGAAGACGGATTTGGATTTGCTTTCGCAATGAATGTCTTAAACGGAGGACGTATTGGTATCGCTTCTCAAGCTTTAGGAATTGCACAAGGTGCTTATGAATTAGCGTTAGATTATGCAAAAATTCGTAAAGCCTTCAAAACAGAAATCATCAATCACCAAGCTGTTGCATTCAAATTAGCAGATATGGCAACTAATATTACAGCTGCTCGTATGTTATGTTTTAAAGCTGCGGTTGAGAAAGATGAGGGAAAAGACATTTCTATTTCTGGTGCAATGGCAAAACTATTTGCTTCTAAAACAGCGAACGAAGTTGCTTCAGAAGCCGTTCAAATTCATGGAGGAAATGGTTATGTTCGCGAGTATCATGTAGAACGTATGATGCGCGATGCAAAAATTACTCAGATTTACGAAGGAACATCAGAAATTCAAAAAATTGTAATTTCGAGAGGAATTGCTAAATAATTTTAAATAAATATAATTATTTTTTATCTTTATAAGACATCTGTTAATGACAGATGTCTTTTTTTATTTATTTAATCAAAAAACAATACGTCGTATATTTGTGGCGGAAAAAATATAAAGAAGATGAAAATTTTTAGATTCGGACCAAAAGGTCAGGAGAAATCAGGTGTAATCATCGATGAGAAAAAATTCGATGTTTCAGCATCAGGAATTATTTATGATGATGATTTTTTTGGAAATACAGAAAAACAAGAAACTTTACAAAAATATATCGAGCTTAACATTAACAGCTTGCCATTAGTTGAAGATGATGTACGTATTGGTACACCTTTAACTCGCCCAGGAAAAATTGTTTGTGTAGGTCTTAACTTCGATGATCACGTAAAAGAAACAGGTTTACAACAACAAGCAGAACCGATTATGTTTATCAAAGCGAATCAATCGTTTAACGGACCAGAAGACGGAATTATGCAACCAAATGGTTCTACAAAAATGGACTGGGAAACAGAGCTTTGTATTATTATTGGGGAAAAAGCAAATAATGTAACGGAAGAAGACGCAATGAATCACGTATATGGTTATGCATTGATTAATGATATTTCTGAACGTGCTTTCCAAACAGAACGTGGTGGAACTTGGGACAAAGGAAAAGGATGTGATACATTTGCACCTGTTGGACCTTTTATTGCAACAAAAGACGAAATCGAGGATGTTAATAATTTACGTGTTTGGTTAAAATTAAACGGAGAATTAATGCAAGATGGAAACACTAGCGATTTTATTTACCGTATTCCTAAATTAATTTCTTACTTATCTCAATTCATGTCTTTCTTACCTGGAGATATTATTTCTACAGGTTCTCCAGCAGGATCAGGAATGGGAAAAACACCTCAAGTTTGGTTAAAACCAGGAGATGTTATTGAATATGGAATTGAAGGTTTAGGTTCTACAACTCAAACAATTTTACCTTTCTCAAGAGGTTAAAAATAAGATATCTTACAATAAAAAAACCGTGCAATTCAAAATTTTAATTGCACGGTTTTTAAATTTTGTTTGGCATCATACTTAATTGATTAAACGATAAAATGAATTCTTTTTATGTAATCTGTTAATCATTTTTAAACAATCAATCGCTTAAATAGAATGTCTAATTCGCAAAAAAAATATTGGATATTCAATTAATTAACGTAATTTTGCAAACGTTTTGACAACCGTCTAAATGGTACAAATCCATCAAAGTGACGAATAATTCCTAAAATCTTTTGGGAAAACAGAATCATTTTGTACATTTGCACCCCGATCGGATTGTCGGTAATTTATAAAATATTAAAAATCAAGATAGTGGACACGTTAAGTTACAAAACTTCATCAGCCAACAAAGAAACTGCTCAGAAAGAATGGGTAGTTGTGGACGCTTCTGACTTATCATTAGGTCGTTTAGCGTCAGGTGTTGCGAAGCTTATCAGAGGTAAGCACAAAACAAACTTCACTCCTCATGCAGATTGTGGAGATTATGTAATTGTTTTAAACGCTGACAAAATTCAATTAACAGGTAACAAATGGGATGACAAATTATACATTCGTCACACAGGTTACCCAGGTGGACAAAGATCTTTAACTGCGAAAGAAGTTTTTGCAAAAGATCCTGTACGCTTAATCGAAAAGTCAGTAAAAGGAATGTTACCTAAAAATAAATTAGGTAGTAAATTATTGACTAATTTACATGTATTTGTTGGTACTGAGCACAATCACGAAGCTCAACAACCAAAACAAATCGATATTAACGAATATTTATAATCTAATTCCATGGCAATAGTTCATAAAATCGGACGTAGAAAAACATCTGTTGCTCGTGTATACTTACAAGAAGGTAATGGAGAAATCTTCATTAACGGGCGCGAGTTAGCAATCTACTTCCCTACGGCAGTATTACAATACAAAGTAGAACAACCATTTTTAATCACTGGTACAAAAGAGAAATACAATGTAGATATCAAAGTATTTGGTGGTGGAATCACTGGTCAAGCTGAAGCAATTCGTTTAGCAATTTCTAGAGCTTTATGTGAAGTTGACGCAGATTTTCGTTTACAATTAAAACCAGAAGGGTTATTAACACGTGACCCACGTATGGTTGAACGTAAAAAATTCGGTCAAAAGAAAGCG
>NZ_DLJR01000065.1:0-13417 GCF_002484365.1 Empedobacter sp. UBA7611 | reverse complement strand
CAAGTTGATCGTCAAAGAGCATCTTTAGAGAAAAACTTAGGTTCTATCGCTGATATGACACGTTTACCATCTGCAGTATTTATTGTAGATATCGTACGTGAGCACATCGCTGTAGCAGAAGCTCAAAAATTGGGTATTCCAATCTTTGCAATGGTTGATACAAATACTGACCCTCGTCAAGTAGATTTCCCAATCCCTGCAAATGATGATGCTTCTAAATCTATCGATATCATCTTATCTACAGTAGCTGATTCTATCAAAGCTGGTTTATCTACACGTAAAGCAGAAAAAGAAAAAGCAAAAGAAGGTAAAGAAGAAGGAGCTGAAACAAAAGAAGCTTAACATTAACTTGATGATCAATTCATCGATATAATATACCTTGTAGCTCCTACACCACTTTGTGGTGTACGAGCTACTTTTATTTAAAATATTAAGAAACAAAATAAAAATATTACTATGAGCTACAAAGCAACAGCCGCTGAGGTAAGTAAATTAAGAAACGCAACTGGTGCGGGAATGATGGATTCTAAAAAAGCTTTAGAAGAAGCTGGTGGAGATTTCGATAAAGCTGTAGAAGTTTTACGTAAACAAGGACAAAAAGTAGCTGCTAAAAGAGCTGACCGTGATTCTACAGAAGGTGCAGTTATCGCTAAAGTTAACGCTGACCAAACTAAAGGTATCGTTATCGCTTTGAACTGTGAGACTGACTTCGTTGCTAAAAATGAAGCTTTCGTTGCTATGGCTAACGAAATCGCTGATTTAGCTTTAACAGTTAACTCTAAAGAAGAATTATTAGCTTTACCATTCGCAGGAATTACAGTTGGTGAAAAATTAACTGAGCAAACAGGTGTTATTGGAGAAAAAATCGAAATTGGAACTTTCCAAGCTATCGAAGGTGCTATCGTTAATTCTTACATCCACGCTGGTAACAAAATTGGTGCTGTAGTTTCTTTATCTGCTAACGTAGAAGGTGCTTCTGAAGTAGCTCGTGACGTTGCTATGCAAGTTGCTGCTATGAACCCAGTAGCATTAGATGAAACTTCTGTTGCTCAATCTGTAATTGACACTGAATTATCTATCGCTAGAGAAACTTTAGTTGCAGAAGGTAAACCAGAAAACATGATTGAAAACATCGCTCAAGGTAAATTACAAAAATTCTTCAAAGAGAATACATTAGTTCACCAAGCGTCAATCAAAGACGGAAAAACTTCTGTTCAAGATGTTGTTAAAGCTGTTAACGCTGACTTGAAAGTAACTGGATTTATCCGTTACAGCTTATAATACGTTTATAATTTTTATTATATATCTTAAAGTGATGCTAAATTTTAGCATCACTTTTTTGTTTGGTATATAATTTGAAATGTTTGTTTTATAATTAATTATTTTTATATTTGTTAGGATTACAAGCATATGAAACACTTTATACTATTTATAACTATATTTTTATTCACCATAACTTCTGCATCAGCTCAGTCAAGATTTGATCAGGATAAAGGCTCTGTTAGTATTTATCCAAATCCTACGAGTTCTACATTTACAATAAAATTTGACAATCCATCAAAGGCAAGTTCGGTGTCGATATATTCGATTATTGGAAATGAAGTGATGAATAAAAAATTAGACGGAAGCCAAAAAGCAAACTTTAACGTACAAAGTTTGAAAAAAGGAAAATACATTGTTCGCGTTTTTAATGAAGATGGAACAACAGAAACACAATCCTTGATTAAGAATTAAGATTATTCATATATAAAACAAAAAAGCTTCTCAAAATTTGAGAAGCTTTTTTGTTTGTAATTAGAAAGACTATTTTGCTTTCTTATAATTTTCTTCAACTTGTTTCCAATCCAAAACATTGTTAAACGCTTTCAAATAATCATCACGTTTGTTTTGATATTTTAAGTAATAAGCATGTTCCCAAACATCAATTCCTAAAATTGGCGTTCCTGCAACTTCTGCTCCTGGCATTAATGGATTATCTTGATTTGCTGTACTTGTAACAGCTAAAGAACCATCTTCTTTTACAACCAACCAAGCCCAACCAGAACCAAAACGTTTAGAACCTGCTTCGTCCAATTGTTTCATTAATTCTTCTGTCGAACCAAATGTTGCATCAATCTTCGCTTTAAGATCTCCTGTAGGTGCTTTCTGTGGCGTTGGAGACATAATATCGAAATATAGCATATGATTGTAATATCCACCAGCATTGTTACGTAAAGCAGCATTATTCATATCCATTTTTTTCAAAATATCTACAATATCATTCGATTTGATATTTGCTTCCTTTAACGCCGTATTCAATTTGTTGATGTAACCTAAATAATGTTTAGAGAAATGAATTTCCATTGTTTTTGCATCAATGTATTCGTTCAATTCATCGTAACCATATTTCAACGGTTTAATTTGGAAAGTTCCTGGGTCAGCTTTAACATCTGTAGGATTTCCAACAGACTCTGTAGCAGCTTGCACTGTATCTTGTTTTACAACTTCTTTAGTTGTTGAGTCAGCATTTTCTTTCTTCGTTTCGCATGACTGAACAAAGAAAAGAACACCCAAAACTGACATCAAAAATATACCCTTTTTCATCTTATTCTTTTATGTAGTTTACTTATAATATTAATATTTCTACTAAAATATACTAAAACTATCGAATATAAAATTGATTTCTTTTAATTTTCTGTTAAAGTCATCTAATTTTAAAAAATTACTTATTTCATATTTTTTATTAATTTTATAAAAACCAAAGATGAAATATTACTTAACTTATATTCTATTTTTAATTTGTTCAATATCTTTTTCTCAAAATATAGATGATAAGAGAGATTTGTTAATTAACAATCTTTGTAAGATCCTTACAAAAAATAAAAATCTTAATGATTTAGAAAGTGTTAATTTAGTTAATCAAGATGTTAGTTTAGTTGAATATTTTAAAGATTTTTCAAAAGAAGAAATTCAAGCTGAAGAAGAAGCTATTTTTTATAGATTTCAAAAAAATTGTAAAGAATACACTGATATAATAAGAAAATTCTCTGAAAAAAATAATGAAAACTGGATTAATTTAGAAAATTTGCCTAAATCAACAATCAATAAAAAAGAGTATAAATTAATTAAATCAGCTTCTGAATTATATTATTTTGATTATGAAGGAGATAAAACAATTGTAAAAATTGAAAATAATAATTGGATTGAATATTTTATTGATGAATCTTTTTCTAAACTAAAATTATATTGGATAAAAAATAATGATTTTAATCTAGAGTTTTTAGAAAGCAATAATTCAATGAAAAAATCATTTAGTAGAAAAGGAGAAATATATCAATATAGAATTTTAAGTAAAGAGAATAATTATTATTGGATCGCTTATTATACAAAAGATCTAAATAATATCGTAAAATTTAAATTATATATTCAATAAAAAACCTTCCATTACGGAAGGTTTTCTTGTTATATCGAGTTTCTTAATCTCTCTTATAATTTACGACAGCTTCTATAAAAGCTTGTGCATTTTCTACTGGAATATTTGGTAAAATTCCGTGACCTAAATTGGCAATATATTTATACGGACCAAAATCGTCAATCATTTCTTTTACCATTTGCTGAATAGTTTCTGGTGGAGATAACAAGCGAGAAGGATCAAAGTTACCTTGTAACGTCTTTTTGAAACCTGTAAACTCACGCGCTAATTGTGGCGTAATTGTCCAATCAACACCCAAAGCAGAAGCTTTAGAATCTGCCATTTTCTCTAAAGCAAACCAACAACCTTTTGCAAAAACTGTTACAGGAACTACTTTAGAAACTTCGTTCACAATTTGCTCGATGTATTTCCAAGAAAATTCGTCATAATCTTTTGGAGATAACATTCCACCCCAAGAATCAAAAATCTGAATCACATTTGCACCATGTTCCACTTTTTTCAACAAATATTGAATCGTAGTTTGAGTGATTTTCTCTAACAATTGGTGCGCTGCAACTGGATTTTGGAAACAGAAACCTTTCGCTTGATCAAAAGATTTAGAACCACGACCTTCCACTGCATAACACAACAATGTCCAAGGCGATCCTGCAAAACCAATCAACGGAATATTATTATCCAATTCTTTCTTTGTGATATCCATCGCTGCATAAACGTAACCTAACTCTTCTTCAACATCAGGAATATAAACTTTTTCTACATCTTGAGCTGTACGAATACGATTCTCTAACCACGGACCAACACCAGGTTTCATCTCGAAATTCATTCCCATTGCTTGTGGTACAACCAAAATATCCGAAAAGATAATTGCTGCATCCAACGGAAAACGACGAATTGGTTGAACTGTAATTTCAGCCGCTAATTCTGGCGTTTGACAACGTGTAAAGAAATCATATTTATCTCTCAATTCGATAAATTCTGGTAAATAACGTCCTGCTTGACGCATCATCCACACTGGCGGACGCTCTACCTCCTCACCTCTCAATGCTTTTAAAAGCAAATCATTTTTTATCATTGATGTATTTTTTTATATTTTCGATAACCACTTCCACCAATGGTGTTTGCGCAGTTATAATTTCATGATTTGGATAAACTTCTTGTATCGCAGAAGTTGTTGTATTTCCGATTGTAAAAATACGCGAACTTTCTGGAATTTCATTTTGTTGATGAAACGCTTTGAATGATAACGGACTAAAAAAAGCATATGCACCAAAAGTTTCATTTAATTGATAAACAACCTGTTCTGATTGATATGTCATAATTTGATTGACTTCTTGATTTGCTTTTGACAATTCATTCACCAACAAATCTCGGCGCGAAGAACCGCACAAGAAATTCCATTTCGGAGAATAATTTCCTGAAATCAATTTCGAAGCTAAATCTTCTGCATAATCTTCAACCAACACAACATCTCTGTTTTGCGCTTTTAGTTTTTCTGCCGTTTTTTTTCCAACAACAAAAAAATGACCATTCAATTCCAAATCTTGAATGGCATTTACAGTATTTTGACTCGTCACGATAAACTGATGAACGGATTCATCAATCTGTGCATAAATTTCATTTTTCGAAGTCAAATCGATTTGTAAAGTTGGTTTACAAACCACCTCAACATCAGTTCCAAATTCTTTTTCAAGCAATTCAGAAGAAATTAACTTCGTGAATAAAACCTTCGTTCGCACTATTTCGTTCCGATTTCTTTTTTNNGTCAAATATTCATCTGCTTTGAATTGTCTTTCGATTGAAATCATCTCTTGTCCATCAATTGATAAAATTGCTCCTTTGAACGAGTAATTTTCTTCATCAATTTTTTCAACTAACGCACCAATTGGCGCTGTACAACCACCTTCTAAAACATTCAAAAATTGACGTTCTACCGTTGCAAAAAGTTCACATTGAGGATTATTAATATCACTCAAATCCAAACCTTCTTTGGCTACAATTCCTAAAATTCCTTGTGATGGTGCAGCAATCATCCAATCAATCACTTTATAATGAAGACCTTTTTCTGCCAATTCATCTAAAATTTCTGAACGATCCAAACCTGCAAAAGCAAAAACAGCTCCGTCCCAATCTGCATTATCTTGCAACTTTTTCAGACGTAATTGCACATTTCCACGTAAATCTACAATCGTATCATTTGGATATTTATGATTCCAAAATGCTTTACGACGCAAAGATCCAGTAGCGATAACACGATGTTTTTTCTCGAAAATATCTTCCGATTTGTACACCAAAATATCCGCAGAACTTGCGCGTTCTGGATATGCAATCAACTCTAATTTTTCTGGTAAAACAGTTGGCACATCTTTCAACGAATGAACCGCAATATCTACTTGATCATTCAACAAAGCAATGTCCAATGAACGCGTAAAAACACCTGTTAAACCTAATGAATAAATGGGTTGTTTTAGATTTGCATCGCCTTCAGAAGTAATCGGAACGATTTCTGTTGGATGACCTTTTGCCTCAAGAATAGAAGCAACTTTATTGGCTTGCCAAAGCGCTAACGGACTTTGACGTGTACCAATTTTTATTGTTTTCATGATTGTATTAAGCTTGTTTTAAATGAAACATTTTTTCGATTAACTGAATTGTTTCGTCTGCGTTTTCTTTATTTTCGATCAAATAAGAAGCAAACTGATTTGTAATTTTCTGAATTACTTTTTCAGTTAAAATCGTTTCATTTTCGTCGATATTTACATTGTCTTTTTTCAAATTATTTAAAGCAAAACTCTGAAAAAAGTCTAATCTATCTTTGAAAGATTGAATAGCTGGAACCAATTCTCTGGTTTCTAACCATTCGTAAAACTCTGTAGAATGCTCCTCTATAATTGCCAAAGCTTCTGGAATTGCATTGCGACGTTGCGCAATCGTATCGTCTACCATTTTAGACAATCCGTCCACATTTACCAATTGAATAGATTCGCGAGCAGCCAATGTATGAATTACATTTTCTGGAACTGACATATCAATAATCGTCATTTCCTTATCGAACGGAATCATTTCTTCTGTAATCGTGTAATTACTTGCTCCCGTTGCAACAATCAAAATATCTGTTTTTTGTAATTCTTCTTTTAATTCGCTGTGATCTTTTACGGTAATATCATATTTTAAACCAAGAACTTCTGCCTTTTCTTTTGTACGATTGATTAACGTAATGTTTGTATTTGGATAATGTTTGACCAAATTAGCACACGTATTACGACCAATTTTACCAATTCCGTACAACAAAATATTTTTGTCGACCAAGTTTCCTTGCGTTGCTTGAATAAAATTAACTGCCGAATATGCAACCGAAGCAGAACCGTTACTTAAGAAAGTTTCGTTCTTTACTTTTTTACTAATTTGGATTGCAGTATTTACCAAACGCTCTAAAAAAGCATTTGATGCGCCTTGTTTTTTGAAACGAGAAAACCAAATTTTGATTTGTCCGATGATATCAAAATCACCTAAAATCTGACTTTCTAATCCCGAAGAAACTCGGAATAAATGTGTAATCGCTTCTTCTCCTTCTTTTACCATCATAAATTGACGGAATTCATCTGCATTACCTTCTGTGTATTTACAATATTGCTCAACGATTTGATCTTCGTTTTCTGCAAAACCATAAAATTCAGTACGATTACAAGTTGATACAATAAAAAAGTTTTCTAAACCATTCGTTTTAGAATCTTGCGTAAACGTTTCAACTTGCTCTGGGAAAAATGTAAATTTACCACGTGTAATGGCGTCAGCTTTTTCATAACTGATTCCGATTACGTAAAAATTTTCTTCCGTTTTATTACCTCTAATTGCCATTTCTTCAAATACTGATACAAAAGTAGTTTCAAAAGTCTTCGAAAAATAACTTTAAAAAGAAAAAATAACGCTAAAAATTAAAGTTTGCTTTTTTAGAATAATTATAAATTAAAGGTTTATATTTGTATGTAAACCATTATAAAGAGCGAAGTTGACAATTATCACGTTTTTTATATGACAAACCTCATCATTCGAAATGGATTTAAAAAATACCCATAAAAGTAAAATTAACGAGTATAAATTGTCAACAGACGTATTTATCGCTCAAATAGACAACTTTACAGCTTCTACAGACACGATTCTGAAAGGAATTGACAAGCGTTATATACAATTCTATTTTTGTACAAAAGGTTCGCTGACATTTAATTTTAATAATGGTATTTATAAAATCAATTTGAACGAAGGAAAAAGTTTTTTGTTTTATTATCCAACATTAGATATTCCATTATCGTTAAATATAAATGCAGAAAGTAAGGTTTATATTGTGGTTTTGTCTATTCATAAATTACATCAATTGTTTGCAGAATATCAAATTCAGAATAATTTGATTTCGAGCATGACGCAAGAGAAATTTTATATTGAACGCGAAATTGGGCCAGCGATAAAATTAGTTTTGAATCAAATTGAACAAATGAAACTTTCTCCACAATTTCAAAATTTATTTTTGAATGGAAAAATGTACGAATTGTTCACGCTTTATTTTTCTGAAATCGAAAATCAAACTGAGCATTGTCCTTTCTTGAATGATGAAAATGAAGGAAAACGAATCAAAGAAATCAAAGATTATTTATTAGCTGATTTTAAAAATCCTCCAACCATCAAACAACTTTGCGAAAAATTTTCGATCTCGGAATATCATCTGAAAGAAGGTTTCAAAGAACTTTATGGAACAACTGTTTATGGTTATTTATTGGATAAAAAACTGGAATATGCGTTGCATAAATTAGAAGAAAATCAACAAATGGTAAAAGATATCTCGTTTGAAATTGGTTACGAAAATCCATCTCATTTTATATCAGCATTTAAGAAAAAATACGGCTTGACACCTAAACAATACATTAAACAATTTCAGTAAAAAATTTAAGAATTGTTAATCTTAATATCATTTATTAAATACTTACTTTTGTTAAATATTTATAAATAGTTATGCAAAAATTTTTACTTCTTTTATTTCCTTTTGCCGCTTTTGCGCAACAACCCGACTATTATGAAGGGATTGATTTTAAACAAAATGGAAAAACGATAAAGGAAGAATTACGCGATTTAATCAATGCTACGCATCATGCAGTTAGCTATACGCCTGGAGTTTGGAATATTTTAATGAAATCAGATTTAGAGATTGGTTCTAAAGACAGAGTTTTATTGATTTATGGTTTTACTGATAATTCTACTGTTTATGCTGAACAGCGCACACGCGATGTCAACAATAGAAATACGGGTTCTTCGGCTCCCGGTACTTGGGAACGCGAACACGTTTTTCCGAAATCATTGGCAAGTCCAAAAATGAATGAGCAAATTCCTGGTATAGGCACTGATGCGCACAATTTACGTGCAGTTGATAGACAATTAAATTCGACAAGAGGTAACAATGCTTATCGTGAAAAATGGGCGCAGGATGTGACAGGACAAGCTAAATTGATCAATGGAGGTTTTTATCCTGGTGATGAATGGACGGGAGATGTGGCGCGAATTATTATGTATATGTATGTACATTATGGGTTAGAAACCGATCCTCAATTGGTTGCGTATAACAATACCACGACAAACAAAGAAGATAGAATGCCTGATATGTTTTTGAAATGGAATGTACAGGATAAAGTATCTGAATTCGAGAAAGTGCGAAACGAAATTATTGCCGAAACGCAAGGAAGTCGAAATCCATTTATTGATAATCCGTATTTAGCAACGTTAATTTGGGGCGGAGATAAAGCTGAAAATACATGGGCTGAATTATCTGCGAACGATTACAATTATCAACAAACGCTTGTAGAAGTTTTTCCTAATCCAACAACAGACAAAGTAAAGATTAATGCGAAGAATTTTGATTATGTCAATTTATATGATTTTAACGGTCGTTTACTTGGAATTGAATTAGGTTCGGAAGTTAATTTGAAAAATTATCCAGCTGGAATGTATATTTTATCTATTCACCTAAAAGATGGAAACATCATCACGAAAAAAGTGATTAAGAAATAATTTTAAACAAAAAATTCCAACTCTAAGAGTTGGAATTTTTTGTTTATTCATTTTAACAACCTTCATTATACATTACATCGAAAGAAACTACTTTATCATTCACTAAATAAAATTGTAGAATCGATCCATTATCATAATCTTCAACATTAAAATAACGAAAAGCTTTTGTTCTTTTATCCGTTTTATCATCATAACCATCGAAAATAGAAATATTCAGATTTTTATATTTATTAATTAACTCATCCAAAGATGAGCCAATTTTAATTCCAGATAATGTTTTAAGACTAGAATCCGAAGACTTTACACTATATACAGTTAAATTAGAAGAACCTGCTGTCTCCTCACCATTTGTTGTCAATCCAACTTTATATGTTACTCCTTTAGAGACAATTGTTACATCACCATCAGGATAACCATATTCATTCAATTTTATTTTGAATTTTTGTCCAGTTAATTTTTCTAATTCAGACAATTTCATTCCAAGTTTTACGTCATTAATACGAGTTGTAGAAACTTGCGCTTGCAAAGCTATTCCAGCTACAAAAGCAGCTATAAAAAATATTTTTTTCATTTTTATGTATTTAGGTTTTAATCATTATTTTAAAGTGTACATTCTTCTGGGTTATAAGAACTCAATCTTATTGTTGTTACAATTTCATTTTTCAAAGAAAAAGTCAATATAACACCATTTTCTCTATCATCAATTCTAAATTCTCTGTTATTATTATTCGATTTATCCAAAAACACATTATATTTTGACGAATAAGCTTTCCACAAATCCTCCAACGTACTACCAATTCCAATTCCAGACAAAGTTTTGATATTTTTACTTGTTGTAGAAATAGAACTTAAATAGGTGTCATTTTCTGTTTTACTCAAATAACCACTTCTTATTTCGATTGTATAATCAATCCCTTTTAGGGTGACATTCGTTTCTCCTTCATCAACAATTGCAGCAATTTCTTCACCTAACAATTTCAACACTTCGAACGGACGCATACCAATTTTCAGTTCATTCATTCGTGTTGTAGAAATCTGACCAAATCCAACAACCGAAAGCAAGAAAAATCCTAATAAAGTTATTTTAATCCTCATAAATTTTATTGTTTAAATATCCCGATTCTGTCTCATCATCTTCAAAAATATCTTACACCGAAATATCATATTTTTTGTACGCTTTCCATAAATCGTCCAACGAACTTCCAACTTTTATTCCTGATAAAGTCAAAAGTTTAGAGCTGACAGACGAAACCATACATACTTCGAATTGTTTTGTTTTCAAATTTTTATAGTACGAAATATGATATTTAATTCCATTCAACTCAATGTCCTGTTCAGGCATTTCTGCATTATTTACATCATAAAGAGCTAATTGATTTGGTGTTAAAGCTGCAACTTGTTTTTGCTTCATTTCGTACGAAATATCTCCAAATTTGGAAGTCGTTACTTTTTGAGCAAACATTATCGAAGTGAATAGCAAGAAGCACCCTAAAATTGAAAAAAATCGACTAAGCATAAGCATTAATTTGAGCAATATGTTTTACAATTTTTCCATTATCCAAAACCCAAAGTGCATCATAAACACCAGCTCCATCGCTATATGTACCGAACAAATAATATTGATTTAACTCTTTATTGTAAGTAAGTTTTGTTGCTGATAAATTCGCATTATATAAATTGATAAAATATTCTTTTGGAATGATAATTTCTTTTCCTTTGAATGATATTTTAAACGATTTGAATTCTGTTTGAGGAATCATTCCATCCGAACCAAAAAAATCTTTTTCATCAATCGCATAAACAAAATCACTTTCCTTGAAAATTTTATGTTTTTTCGAATTAAATTCTTTCGTTTCGAGCTGAATGGTATAATCAGCAACCGAAAATTCTATTTTAGAATCATTGACTGAAGTTGGTGAAATAGTTTCAAAATCTTCTAACTTTTTGATTCGATCATAGTAAACATAACCAGCTTTTTCAGGCTGATATTCAACCAAATACCATTTCGATTTTTCTTCATCAGAATCAATTGGATAAATTGAATTTGAATTGACTTTAGCAACAATTTTAGACGAAATATTTTTCTCATCTCTCACATTTGAAAAACCATCTTTATCTTGCACAATCCCAAATTGAGCTTGCACAAAATAGCCTAAAAAAGTAGTAAGAATGAATAAACTTTTTTTCATTTTTTGATTCGATTTTCTTGAAGTAAAGCTAACAAAATCTAAACCAAAAATTTTCACGAATTATAGTGATTTTACAAAATCGATATTTCTTTTCAAACCATCAAATTTTGTACGTTTTACAGGTGATTTCTTAAAAATTTCTCGAAAAACATCCTCTGTAATTTCTTCCCAATCTTTCTTCGAGAATTGATTAATTTTCTTATGACCAACAAAACGAGTTTCTTTCGTTGGCAACGAAAAACGATTCCATGGACAAACTTCTTGGCAAAGATCACAACCAAAAATCCAATCATCAAATTTTCCTTTCATTTCGGTCGGAATTTGATCTTTCAATTCAATTGTAAAATACGAAATACACTGACTTCCGTTCACTGTTTTATTGGGTAAGATTGCCTCAGTTGGGCAAGCATCAATACAACGCGTACATTTTCCACAATGATCAGTTTCAATTGGAGAATCATAAGCTAAATCCAAATCAATAATTAATTCGGATAAAAAGAAAAACGAACCTTTTTGTTTAGATAACGTCAACGAATTTTTTCCAACCCAACCAATTCCAGCTTTTTTCGCCCATGCATGTTCCAGAATTGGTGCTGAATCGGTAAAAGCTCTTCCGCTCACCTCCCCTATTTCTTCTTGAATAAAATCTAACAACTCGCGCACTTTTTCCTTCACGACAAAATGATAATCTTCGCCTTGCGCATACATCGCAACTTTGTAAGAATTAGGATTTCGATCTAAATCTTGGTAATAATTATACGCCAACGAAATCACAGATTTTGCTCCTTCGACCAAAATTCGAGGATCCAGTCGCATATCGAAATGATTTTCCATATACTGCATTTCTCCATGATAATTATTCTTTAACCAAGACTCTAAACGTGGAGCTTCCTCTTCCAAAAAATCTGCTTTGGCAATACCACACGAAATAAATCCCAATGCTTCAGCTTTTTCTTTGATGCATTGGGACCATTTTATTTTGATATGTTCTTCTGTTTGAAGGAGCATTTTTTTAATTCGTAATTATGAATTTATAATTATTAAATCGACGAGATTAAATTTTGTCATTCTGAATGAAACGTTAGTGAAATGAAGAATCTTAGATTCCTCCTAACATCGGAATGATATTGTCATGTTGAACTCGTTTCAACATCACATCTTATTTAATTTTTCCTAAATTGAGATTAACGATTTTCAGGTAAAATATCTTTAAATTCTTTCTTTAAATTCTCAAATTCTGTTAGATTAACTTTTTTCAACACAATTTGCGTAGATGCAGGATATTTAGATAAATATTTATTTGGTCGAATAGGTCTTGGAGTAAAATTACCGCCACAATTCGGGCAAACATTTTCCAAAATATTATCAACGCAATCTTTACAAAAAGTACATTCGAATGTACAAATCATCGCTTCTGTTGAATTTGGCAATAAATTCTTTCCACAATTTTCGCAATTAGGTCTTAATTCTAACATAAAATATTTTTAATGATAAATACTATTCTCTTTTTAGATTCCTCCTAACGTCGGAATGACATTGTCATGTCGAGTGATTTTCGATTCGTTAGAATAAAAAAAATCAGATCGAAACATCTAAAGATTCTTCGACAAGCTCAGAATGACAGTGAACTTAGAACTTAGAGCAAGATTACAAATCAAATAAATCGGTTTGAGGTGAATTTTCTCCACGATATTTTACGCCAATATGTTTGAAAGCTTTTTCTGTTGCAACACGTCCACGCGCAGTACGCATCAAATAACCTTCT
>NZ_DLJR01000044.1:0-5409 GCF_002484365.1 Empedobacter sp. UBA7611 | reverse complement strand
ATAAATGTAAAAAACTTTTAAATTTTACACTTATAAATCGAATTATTTTCTACAAATGATTTCAATATCGATAAAGTTTTAATTATTTTTTATGAATTCGAAAATTCGAACACTTTTTTTGACTAAATTAGTTAGCCAAAATCAATTGAAATGAAGTTAACTGCAAAAGCAACAATTCAAATTCAGAAACCTAAAAATGAAGTTTTTGATGCGATTGTTAATCCAAATAAGATGAATCAATATTTTATCGCTTCTTCTACGGGTGCTATCGAAACTGGAAAAATTGTTGAATGGAAATTCCCTGAGTTTGATGATATTTTTCCTGTAATGGGAGGCGATTTAAAACAAGATGAATACATTTCGTTTGATTGGAGTGGCGGTGTTGATGATATGTTGGTGGAAATTTTTCTTGAAAAAGGAGAAAATGATTCGACAATTGTCAAAGTCATTGAACATGAAATGAATGATGATGAAGCTGGAATTAAGCAATTGATGGGACAAACAGAAGGTTGGGCTAATTTCTTGGCTTGTTTGAAAGCTTATCTCGAATATGGAATTAATTTGCGCAAAGGTGCTTTTGATTTTATGAAACCTTAAAAATGAACAAAAGACATACGTATGATCACAATCGAAACAATAATAAATGCTCCAATAGATCAAGTTTGGAAAGCTTTTAATTCTCCTGAAGATATTGTAAAATGGAATCAAGCTTCTGATGATTGGCATTGTCCGAAAGCAGAAAATGATTTGCAAGTTGGTGGAAAATTAAACAGTACGATGGCTGCGAAAGATGGCAGTTTTCAATTCGAATTTGAAGCTAAATATGATGAAATCATTCCAAATAAATTTATTCGTTATTACATTGCAGATGGTCGTAAGGTTGAAATTAATTTTCATGAAGAAAATAATTTAACCAAAATCACAGAAAAATTTGAACCAGAAAGTCAAAATCCTACTGAAATGCAGCAACAAGGTTGGCAAGCTATTTTGAATAGTTTCAAGAATTATGTTGAATCGAATCGATAAAAATAGTAGAAGATGGAAGAAAATAAATCGAAAATTGGTCAAATGGTTTGGGCTGATTTAACTGTTGAAAATTCGACTGAATTAAAAGATTTTTACAAAGAAGTGATTGGTTGGGAAGTCAAAAATGTTGCGATGAAAGATGGTGAAGAGGAATACAATGATTATACAATGATGTCTTCTACAGAAAATGCGGCTGGTGGAGTTTGTACGAAACGTGGCATGAATAAAGGAATTTCTTCGCAATGGATTATGTACATTAGTGTAGATAATGTTGCGGAAAGTTTGCAAAAAGCGTTGGAAATGGGAGGGAAATCTATTCATGAGATTAAAAGTAAAGAAGGAAATCTTCAATTTGCAATTATAGAAGATCCTGCTGGAGCTGTTTTTGGATTAGCAAATGCTTAAAATATGAAAAAAGTATCGTTTACAGAAGTTATTTATGCGCAGCCTAAGCATGTGCATAAAGTAATGATTGCACCAGATTCGTATAAAATTTGGACGAAACCGTTTAGTGAAACTTCAGATTTCAAAGGAGATTGGTCCGAAGGTTCTCATGTTTATTTCACTTATGAAACCGAAAAAGGTTCGGCTGCGATGATTGCTACAATAGATGAAAATATTGTAGGAAAATCAATCAAAATGCGTCATATCGGAAAGCTGAACGAAGATGGTCAAGAGATTTTTGATGGACCAGAAATTGATGCATGGAAAAATACAGAAGAAACGTATAAAATGGAAGATGTTGAAGGTCATACACGATTAACTTGTTCAGTAGAAATAGATGATCAGGTTTTTCCAGAAACTCAAGTCAGAGAAATGTGGATAAATGCACTACGCAAGCTGAAAGAGATTTGCGAGGAATAATGATGATGACAGATAATTTTACAACTATTGATGAATATATTCTTGGGTTTGATCAAGCCAAACAAGATATTTTAGAAAACATAAGAAAAATTATTTACGAAGTTGTACCACAAGCAACAGAAACGATTAATTATAAAATGCCCACTTTCCGATTAAATGGAAATGTGATTCATTTTGCGATGTTCAAAAATCATGTAGGGATTTATCCTGGAGCTGAAACAATCGAACATTTTCAAAATGATTTGACGGATTATAAAACATCAAAAGGTGCGATACAACTTCCTTTGGATAAAGCTTTACCGAAGAAATTATTGAAGGAAATTGTGTTGTATAAGGTTAATTTGATGAAAGATCTAAAAACTGGAGAATGGACAAAATACAAAGGAAATTGGACGCAAGCGAATGAGAAAATTCAACAAGTTGTAAATGAAACAGAACTTGTAAAAGAGTTTAAATGGGGTGGAGATATTTATACGTTCAATAAGAAAAATGTGTTGGCATTTAGTGGTTTCAAAAATCATTTTGCGTTGTGGTTTCACAATGGCGTTTTCTTGAAAGATCCATACAAAGTTTTGGTGAACGCAAATGAAGAAAAAACGAAAGCTTTGCGTCAATGGCGATTTAATTCTGCCGATGAAATTGATGTCGAAAAAGTAAGAGAATATGTCTTAGAAGCGATTCAATTGGTGAAAGATGGAAAAGAAATAAAACCTCAAAAATCTACGCCAAAAGAAGTTGATGGGATTTTGAAAGAAACTCTAAATCAAAACAATAAATTATTTACTTCATTTAAAGCTTTAACTTCAGGAAGACAAAAAGAATACATCGAATATATTGATGAAGCAAAACAAGAGAAAACGAAAATTTCTCGCATCGAAAAAATAAAACCTATGATTTTAGAAGGAAAAGGTTTGAATGATAAATATCGAAAATAATGCAATATGAAGTCGCAAATTTAGAAGAATATTTAACGTCAATTCCAGTAGAAAGAAAAGAAGCTGTTGAGAAATTAATTAAAATTTTGGCAGATAAATTACCCACTGGTTTCGAGTTGCAGTTGAGCTATGGTCATCTTGGGTTTGTTGTACCGTTTTCACTTTATCCGAATGGTTATCATTGCGATCCGAAATCACCGTTGCCGTTTATCAATATTGCTTCTCAAAAGAATTTCATTGCGTTATATCACATGGGAATTTATATGGACAATAAATTGCTGAATTGGTTTGTTGATGAATATCCAAAATACTCAAAACGTAAATTAGATATGGGAAAAAGTTGTATTCGTTTCAAAAAAGTAGAGGATATTCCGTTTGAATTAATCGGAGAATTAGCGCAAAAAATTACGCCACAACAATGGATAGAAAATTATGAAAAAGTACTACTTAATCGAAAAAAATAAATCATGTCACAAATCGATAAATTTTTAAAAAAATTAGAAAAAAATAATAACCGCGAATGGTTTACAGAACATAAAGTTGAATTTGATACAGCGAAAGCTGAAGCAGATTCAATTTTCAATGTGATTTACCAAGAATTAAGTAAAAAGGAAGAATTAGAACCGCTTAAAATTTATAGAATTTACAGAGATGTTCGTTTTTCTCACGATAAAACTCCTTATAAAACTCATTTTTCTGCACAAACAGGTCGAAAGAAACCACAAAATAGAGGAGGATATTATTTCCATATTCAACCGAATCGTAATTTTATAGGTGTTGGTTTTTGGGGACCAGAGCGCGATGATTTGCTTCGTATTAGAAAAGATATTGAAGTTTCGGATGAATTAGCGAAGATTTTGCAATCAAAAATGATTCAGAAAGAATTTGGTGAAATGCAAGGAGATGAAGTGAAATCTGCTCCAAAAGGTTTTTCTAAAGATCATGAACGAATTGAATTATTACGTAAAAAGCAATATTTATTCATCAAGAATTTTACGGATGAAGAAGTTTTAGCAAAAGATTTTCCACAGAAAGTGGCAAAATCAATTCAAGTTCTTCAACCATTTTTAGATTATATGACCGAGGTTCTAACAACCGATGAAAATGGTCAACCATTATACTAAAAAAATAATCACAAAAAATACAATATTATGGCTAAAGTACACGCTTACTTAAATTTTAACGGAGATTGCGAAAAGGCATTTCAGTTTTATGAAACTGTTTTTGAAACGCAAAATATTGGGATGTATAAAATGGGAGATATGCCGCCAAGTCCAGAATTTCAGATTCCAGAAAGTGCAAAGGATAAAGTTTCGCATGTGGCATTGTTTATTAATGAAACAACAATGTTAATGGGTTCTGATATTATTGAAGAATTTGGACATCAATACAAAGCTGGAAATAATAATTACATTATGCTTGATGTTGATAATCCCGCAGAAGCGCATCAATTATATGATCGTCTTTCGGTAAATGCAAAATCGTTAGAAATGCCTTTGGCTGAGCAGTTTTTTGCTGAGCTTTATGCGTCTTTTATTGATCAAGTTTGAACATTTTGGATGATTCATTTCGAAGGATATAAAGCACATTCGATGTAAAATAAAATATTGTACTATTATTACAGATTTAATAACGAAATTGAACCTTAATAAAATAAGTATGAAAGATTATCGAATTCATTTTTACAATCAAATTTTGGTGAAATCTTATTTATATCCATGAAATATAGCTTTTTACTTTTAATAATTATTTTTACTTCGTGCAATTCGTATAATGTAAATCGCCTCGAAAAAAATATTTCTTTAAATGAAAATAATACTGTTCAACTTAATTTAGAGGAACAAAAAATTATGTCATTATAAAGAATGATTTTCCAGAGGGTACAGATAAACTTCATGAAAAAATTGACCAATCTGTAAAAGGATTATTTAATGATGAAAATACGATTGTTAATTCATTAGAATTTTATGATGAATACTATAAGTCTGATGAATTTATGAATTTTATAAATCATGATACTTACTATGATTATGCATTTATTGTAGAGTTAAAAGTAGAACCGTATATTCAAGTAGCTCAGTATCTAAGTCTTAATAAAGCGAAATTACCTGAAGAAGGAAAAGTAGATATGGCATTGCTTTACAGGTTCTTAATTTAAAAAATAGAGAGTTATTATTTTCTCAGAAAATAAATTTTGAGTTAAATAATACAACATTAACTAAATCTCCAGAATTTATTACTTCTTATGAGGAAAATTATTTTATTAATAATTTTTCAGATATTTTTAGGAATATAATAAATTATTAAAACCGAGTTTAGCTCGGTTTTATTTCGCGCTACATTTTGCGTGATGATATACATGAAAATTGCATGAATTCCCAATAAAACACAATTCATTTGCCTTTTTATGTAGCGAAAGTGCTAACTCAGTTTGTGATGAATCAGAAATAATAATTTCAGGAAATAAATCTATTTTTACAATCTTTCCGCTTCCGTCAGGATTAACTTGCAATGTGGCCTGCGAATGATCTTGGTAAGAAATTACATCAATTTTATGTGCTTTTTGCACAACACTAAATATAGC
>NZ_DLJR01000063.1:0-46066 GCF_002484365.1 Empedobacter sp. UBA7611 | reverse complement strand
CCAACTTTTGATACTGATCCATAATATGTTTTGAATTTATGATATATGATTTACTAACGCGTATAAAAAATTCTGAATCTATTTTCTGGTGAATCGTTTTTAAATTCATTGCTGTAATTAACTTCTGTGTCGTTGTGTAAAGCACTACATAATCTTTCAAACCTTCTATGAACAAGATTTCAGAAAAACTTATTTTATATTGTTTTCTATCGGCTTTTATAAATAAAAAATTATCATCATTCTCTTCAACAGTATTTTCTTCAACCTTTTTATTAGAAAGGAAATTATAAAAAAACGTCGCCTTATTTATTGCTTTTTCTAAACGCTTTTTATCAATTGGCTTTAACAAATAATCGATAGCATCTAATTCATAACTATCTATTGCGTATCTTGAATAAGCGGTTGTAAAAATTATTAAAGTATTTCTAGGTACACTTTGCGCAAACTCTATCCCATTAATTAATGGCATTTCTATGTCAAGAAATATAACATCTGGTTGTGTTGTACTTAAAAATTTTGAAGCTAAAGCTGCATTCGGAAACTTACCTAGAATTTCTAATTCAGAAACTTCGTTTATTAATAACTCCATTTCTTCTCTTGCCAAAGGCTCATCATCAATTATAATACAATTCATATTGGAATTATTAAGTTAACAACATATTCATCTTTTGTAGATTCTATATTTAAAGTATACATTTTTCCGTACAAAAGTTCTAATCTTCTTGTAATATTTGGAAGCCCTAAACCTTTAAATTTATTATTAGGAATGATGTAATTAGGATCTAAAGAATTTAAACAAACAAAGTGTAAATGATTATCAATAATCGAAACTTTTACCTTTATATAAGTTGCTTCTCCATTTAAATTAACACTATGCTTTATAGCATTTTCTACAAATGTTGTAAATAAATTGGGCGGAATGTAAGTAGAATTTAATTCGCTTTTATTCGCTTCAGTCTCTATAACTACATTTAAATTTTCTTGACGAATTTTCTCTAAATCTAAAAAATTAGCTAAAAATTTCAACTCTGAAGAAACAGGTGTTTTTTCTTCATTATTTTCATATAATTGATATCTTAAAAAATCTGAAAGTTTCATAATAACATCTGTCGCTATTTCAGGATCTTTTCTGATTAATGCTTTTACATTATTCAACATATTGAATAAAAAATGTGGGTTGATTTGATTTTTTAATTCATTTATCTCCATTGAAAATGTCAAATTTTTCAGTTCAGATATTTGTCTATTATCTTCAATCCATTTCTGAAAAAGTTTTAAGGTAGTTGTCATCATAATAATTGGCACAACAACTATAAGCCCTTCATAACTTCTCCTTATGTTTTCACCAAAATGTCTAGGATTAGCTATTCTATATTTTTCAAAAAACATATCTAATGATTGACCAATAATATTAATCCCCACATAAACTAAAATTGTTAATAGTAATAGATATAAAATATAGTAACCTTTAAAAAAAAACTTTGGAACCAATATATAAATATTAATATATGTTTTTAATACAAATACTACAAATAGTAAAAGAATAACATAATATCTATATACACCATAATAATTAGATGCAAACGTAGAACTATATATCACTAATAAAAATCCAACTATAAAAAGTAAATGACGAGAAAATCTAAACTTTTTATCTACTAAAAAATTTATGATTTTTTGATTTTTTGATTGAGGTAACAATGAATTCATTTTTATAAAAATCTTATCTATAACAAAGGTAATTGATTAATCTATTCCATTATTAAAGTTTATACGAACCAACGTTTTTATTATACTTCTTCTTTTTTTTTCTGGTTGGTATAAAAAAATCTAGTGTTGGTATAAAAAACGATCAAAACTATTTTTTTATACTTTTCTTAGCTATTCAATTTACAAAACATGAAATACTATGAGTGTGAAAAATTTTAATTTTTGGGTAAATAAGTTAAATCTTCTAAATTTTTCTGCAACAGAAAAAGAAGATAAAATTATTCAAATAACAGATTTAAATCGTTTTATACAATGCTACGATCCGACATTAGAAATTGTAGATTGTATACATCATGATTTTTGTATTATTGAGAAGAATGAACATATTAAAGAAGTAAAGTTAATGGATATTTCTAATCTTAAAAATAACGAAACAATTTCTATAAATAGAAACAAAGAATCTTGGTTTGTTCTTGTAAATGACAAATTAGACACAACCTTAAAATCAATTTTAAAAACAATAGAAGAACACAATATCAGTAAGATTTATGATAAGGTATTTGTCTTCAATTTTTTCCAATCGAGTATTCACGAAATCAAATAAAAATTAATGCATTCAATACAACAAAAAGCAATTACAAGCTTATTGCTTTTACTTTCAACTTTGTCATTCGCTCAAAAAAAAGATAGTATTCAAAAAAGAGCTGTCGTTTTTGTTGCAGATAAATTCCCCTCTACCCGTGTTCTTAATGTAGAATATACAAATCTTACACCTTATAAATTTTCTCAAAAGTTAGAAGATAGCAACTTTAATTTACCCGAAAGTAAAGTGAAAAACTTTCAACAAATAAAGGCAAATGCGAATTTATATTTTTTCAAAAAAGAAAAATGGACGATATCTACAGCACTTAATTATAAGTACACGACAGCAAATATAGATAACCTTAGTTCTACTATGAATGAAACGAAACAAAACTTTCATTATCATTCGGAAGCTGTAACTGCAAGTCATATTTCTAAACTATGGAAAAAAACAGCAATTTATTCAGCTACTCTATCAGTTGATGGTAACGAAAATAGTTTTGAAAGATTCCGTGGTTTACTAACAGGTAGTATAATGATTACAGCAAACGAAAGAACCAAATTACTTTTAGGTTTAGCTGTAATTATAGACCCTAGTTCGCAAGTACCTACATTCCCCATTATTTCTTATGAGCATAAATTTAAAAATGGTTGGATAGCCGATATCATACTTCCAAAAAGAGTAATGATGAAAAAAAATGTATTTAATAATGGTCGATTTTCTCTTGGTAGTGAAATGGATGTTACATCATTCTATTTTAACCAATCGAATAAAACATTTGAATTTAGACAAACAGAAATTAATAGTGGTGTAATGTATGAACATAGAATTGGTGATTTTATTGGTACTGTAAAAACAGGACTACGTAGCATTCCTACTGGAAGAATCTTTGAAAAAAATGAATCTTTTAATGACTATATATACGAGTATAAACCAAAATCATCTTTCTATTTCAACTTTGGTATATCATACAACCCATTTGGTAATAAAAAACGATAAATAACATACGTTTGTTGCGATTTCATTAAATTAAATAAAATCTATAGTAATTAAAAATAATTTATCGTAAATTCGCACCCATAAATTTCAAGGATGCAAAACATTAGAAATATTGCGATTATCGCACACGTTGACCACGGTAAAACTACTTTGGTTGATAAAATTCTTCACTCAACAAACGTTTTCAGAGAAAACCAAGATTCAGGTGAATTAATCATGGATAACAATGATATCGAACGCGAAAGAGGGATTACGATCTTCTCTAAAAATGCTTCGGTAGAGTATAAAGGTGTAAAAATCAATGTTATCGACACTCCTGGCCACGCCGATTTTGGTGGTGAAGTTGAGCGTGTGTTGAAAATGGCTGATGGTGTTATCTTATTAGTTGATGCTTTTGAGGGACCAATGCCTCAAACTCGTTTCGTATTAGGAAAAGCATTAGAATTAGGATTAAAACCATTAGTAGTAATCAACAAAGTTGATAAAGAAAACTGTCGTCCTGACGAAGTTTACGATAAAGTATTCGAATTATTCTTCAACTTAGATGCTACAGAAGAGCAATTAGACTTCCCAGCATACTACGGATCATCTAAACAAGGATGGTTTAATACTGAGAATGTTCGTACAGAAAATATCTTACCATTAATGGATGGTATTTTAGAGCACGTTCCAGCTCCAGAAGCTCACGAAGGTGAATTACAAATGCAAATTACTTCTTTAGATTACTCTAAATTCTTAGGCCGTATTGCTGTAGGTAAAGTAACTCGTGGTGTTATTAAAGAAGGTGATTGGGTTGCTTTAGCAAAACCTGACGGATCTTCTAAGAAACAAAAAGTAAAAGAAATCTATACTTTCTCTGGTTTAGGTAAAGTTAAAGCTACAGAAGTTAAAGCAGGTGATATCTGTGCTGTAGTTGGTATCGATGGTTTCCAAATTGGAGATACTATTGCTGATGCTGAGAATCCAGAAGCATTACCAGTAATGCACATTGATGAACCGACAATGAATATGTCTTTTGGTATCAATAACTCTCCATTCTTTGGTAAAGATGGTAAATTCGTTACTTCTCGTCACTTAGTTGAGCGTTTAGAGGACGAATTAGAGCGTAATTTAGCTTTACGTGTTGAGCCAACTTCAGATTCAAATACTCAATTAGTTTACGGACGTGGTATCATGCACTTATCTGTATTAATTGAAACAATGCGTCGTGAAGGATATGAGTTAACAGTTGGACAACCACAAGTTATCTTCAAAGAAATTGACGGTGTTAAATGTGAGCCATACGAAACATTAGTTATTGATGTTCCGGATGATTACTCTTCTAAAGCAATTGACTTAGTAACTCAACGTAAAGGTGATTTATTAGTTATGGAAGCGAAAGAAGGTATGCAACACTTAGAGTTCGAGATTCCATCTCGTGGTTTAATTGGTTTACGTTCTTTAATGTTAACTTCTACTGCAGGTGAGGCTGTAATGGCACACAACTTCTTAGATTACAAACCATTTAAGGGAGCAATCGCTGGACGTTCTGCTGGAGTAATTATCTCTAAAGATCAAGGTGTTTCTACTCCTTATTCTATAGATAAATTACAAGATCGTGGTAAATTCTTTATCGAGCCAGGTGAAGAAGTTTACGAAGGTATGATCGTAGGTGAGCACTCTCGTAACAACGACTTAGTTGTAAACGTTATTGAAGCTAAGAAATTAAACAATATCCGTGCAGCTGGTAAAGACGATTCATCTTCTATCGCTCCTAAAATCGAAATGACTTTAGAAGAATGTATGGAGTACATCCAAGCTGATGAATGTATCGAGGTTACACCAAACTTCATCCGTTTACGTAAGATTCACTTAAAAGAAACTGATCGTAAGCGTTACGAAAAATCAATGAGCTAATCATTTGAAATTATATATCACAAAAAAACCAGAAGTTAATCTTCTGGTTTTTTGTTTTAAATAGATTCGATTTTATTTTTAAGTGCTTTAATTGCGAAATTTAATTCATCTTTAGAAGCGTTATATTCTACTATTTCACCTTTAATTTTGAATCTCGAAACATTAAAACCTTCTTCAATATCATTGTACCAAATCAAATAATTTTCGTATACAGCAACTACCCAAAAATTATCCTCAATAACATCATCACATTTCCATATTTCAGGAGAAATTTTAATTTGATTCCAAAATAATAAAGTTTTGTCCTCCATATTTTGTTCAGAAAAATAAATTTCGAGCATCAAATCCTTTTTAGGAAAATTTATCCAATTATTCATTAATAAGTACTTTTTAATAAAATCCAATCTTCAAATTTTTGAGTTTGAGTTGAATTTGGTTCAGTCCATTCGATAATATACCAATAACTATCGGAAGGTAGCGCTTTTCCATTCAATTTTCCATCCCATGTATAATTGTTTGCTTCCGAACCTGTAAATAATAATTTTCCTTTTCGATTATAAATGACAAATTTCGGATTGATTTTACTTCTTAATTGCGAATAATCCAACACATCATTTTTACCATCACCATTTGGAGAAATAAAATTGATTAGTTTAATCAGCGAAAATTCTTTCGAAATAGGCAAACAATTATCTGCCGATTTCACAGAAATTGTATGAGTTCCTAAAGTTACATTTGTGAAAATATTTGAAGATTGAAAAGTGCCATTATCCAATGAATACAGATATGGAGGCGTAGATCCAGTGACTTTTATGGTCACCGTAGAACCTTGAATTTCGATAGATTGAATAGTTGGATCTTCGGCTTCAATAACTTTTACTTCTTGTGTATAAAAACAACCATTCAATCCTAACTTCACATAATAAGTTCCAACAGGAACATTTGTAATTGATTGATTTTTGTCGCCATTATGTAACCATTCGTAAGTTTTAAATCCTGGACCTGCGTCTAAAGTCGTCGTTGTTCCTTTGCAAATTGTAAGATCTTTTAAGGTTGATGATTTTCCTGATTGTTTGAAAATAAAATGCAATGGAGCAACATTTTCGCATAAACCATTTTGTTTAAATCTTACCCAAAATGTTTGATCTGAATTTATTATTTGTGTCGCGCTGATTGCATTTCGACTATTTTTTGCATCAGCTTCGCTTAAATAATAAGTTGGAGATCCGTATATATTCGTAATCAAGTCATCAATATAATCGGATAAAACAATTTCTTCATCGTTACTTAAATCCTCGTCACAAATTTCTATTGGAGGAATTATGTTTGCAATACTTAGATTATTTAATGTAAAAGTAATTTTTTTTATAACTGGATCACAAGTCCCGATTTGAACACGAATCCAAACTTCTTTAGATGTCTGAATTCCATTTAGTTCAAAATTCGTTATTCCTGCAGAAATATTATCTTTAGCATCTTGTTCGGTATCAAAATATTTCACTTGATGAGCAGAATAATAATCTTCTACAATTCGATCAGTATATTCGTCTAAATTTATTTGTGTTTTTCCATCTAAATCATCATCACAAATAGAAAAACGATCTTGATAAATTTGCGGTTCTTCTTGTACAGAAACATTAATATGACCTTTCAAAGAACAACCAGTATTCAATGTGATTTCTACTTCGTAATAACCTGTTTCATTTACCACTAATGTTGCATTTGTTTCACCACTAATTTCCACACCATCTTTGTACCATTTATAAGCTGTAGCATTTGTAGTTGTCGCATCTATTGTTTCAGATTTTCCAGGACATAATACAACATCAGAACCTAAACTTTTTGATCCTACAAAACTTCCAGCTTTCAAGAAAACAGCAGAATCATAAAGGCCATAACTATCTCCATGGTCAGCAATTACCAATTTTATGTGGTATTTTACGCCTGCTACAATTTGTGCATTTGCTTTCAAAACTTTTGTTTGTCCATTGAAATTTGTTGGACTATTCCTAGAATTAAACCCTCCAAAATATTCTTGGAAACTTTTACATCTATCTGCTCCATTAATTGTTTTAGTTGTTACAGGAATAGTTGTATTTGGAATTAATGCAATGTTTTGATAAGGTTCAGAATTATCTGCTTTTTTGATTAAGAAGGCAAAAGCATCAGAATAATCACAATTATCAATTCGATATTCTTCTGAAAGAAACATGTACTCGAAACTAATTTGATCTGTTGTAAGGTTTGATACAAAATCAAATTCGAGAGATGTAGCATTTAAAATTTTGTCATGAGGTAAATTAGATTGTATCAAAATATCAATTAAGTCTTGATCTCCTCCCCAATTAATTCCATAAAAACTTTGTAAAGTAGCATTTGGACCTTCAGCAGCTTTTGCTTTTCCAGTAGATAAAATAATTCCTTCGGAAAGATCAAAATTACTAGTTCCTTTTGTAAAATAACCATAGCTTATTTCATCATAAGATCTATTGTATCCAGAAATATTAATATTAGAAATAGTAATACAACCTGTGTTTGTTCCAATAAATTTATCAATTAATTCTTCTTTCGATAAAGATGTATCTACCAGAATATATTGACCAAATAAAAAACTATTTAGTGTAAAAGTAAAAAAGAGTAGGAGAATTATTTTTGAATAAAAGTGTTTCATAAAAAATAATTTAGATAAAAAAACTGCTAAATAACTTTAAAATATAAAGTTTATTTAACAGTTTTAGGAATTTTATTTATCGAAAAATAGTCTTAGCCTATTTTTCCTAAATTTTCTGCAATAGTTTCAATGAAAGATGTTAATGGTTTTTTTGCCATCATTTCGATCATCATATTGAAATTTCCATCAAAATCTAACGTAACATCAGACGAATTCTCATCAACAGCATCAATAGAAATTGTCAAAGTATATTCAAAAGCAGGTGCAGGAGATTCGAAAACAATTTTCGATGGCTCAACTGTCTCTTTCAAACGCATTCCAACCTTTGGTAAAGCACCAACACCAACCGTAAATCCTTTTCCAGATTCGTGAATTTCAAACGATTTTGTATCCTCTGGCATCAATTGCTCATAATTCTTCATATCCAACAAAAAAGTGTATGCTTCTTGTTGATTTTTTGCAAAACGGACTTTATTTGTATTTACCTTCATATCCTTGTGAGTTTTTTATAAATTTGTAACAAATCGTTCAAATGTACAAAGTTTTTTTTAATGAAAGTTTGTTAACTTTCAGCAACCAATCTAATCCAGAAGCAAAAAATATTTTGTTTCAAAATGAAGCTCAATTTGATGAATCTTTTCATTTATTATCATCAAAAGCAGCAACTTTAGTCAATATTTTTAGTGAAGATATTGATGATGTTTGGACGAAATTCTTAAAATATTACAAACATATACAAGCTGCGGGCGGAATTGTTCGTAATCCGCAAGACGATTATTTGTTCATTTTCAGACTTGGGAAATGGGATTTGCCAAAAGGTAAAATGGAGAAAGGAGAATCGAGAGAAGAATCTGCAATTCGCGAAATTGAAGAAGAATGTAGTTTGACAAATTTGGAGTTGAAACGATTTTTAATGCCAACTTTTCACATTTATTTTTTGAGAGAATATATTATCAAAGAAACATTTTGGTTCGAAGTTTTTTATGACGGTGTTGAATTGCCTTTGCCGCAAACTGAGGAAGGAATTGAATCGGTTGAATGGAAAAAAGAGAATGAAATTCCTCAATTATTAGAAAATTCATATCCAAATATAAAATTGTTAATGGACAATTATTTAAATTTGAACTAAATAAGACTCTTATGAAAAAATATATTTTAACTCTTTGTGCTTTAACTTGTTTTGTATTGACAACAAATGCACAAACAAGAAAAGAAACGAAGGCTAAAACTGAAAAAGCTTCTAAAGTTCAATCAAAAATTTTAGATAACGGAACGGCTAAAATAGATGATTTATACGCGTATCAAGTGTATGGAGAATCGTTTGATATCAAAAATACATTGACGAAAAGCGAACTTGGAAAGTTATACGATAACATGAAAAGTGGTGATTCTTTGGAAAATGTTCAGTTTGTTTCGACGATAGAATCTGTTTGCAAAAAGAAAGGTTGTTGGATGAAAGTTGATCTTGGAAAAGGCGAAGAACAATCATTTGTACGTTTCAAAGATTATGGATTTTTTATGCCTTTAGATGGTGAAAAAGCAAATGTTGTCGTGCACGGAAAAGCTTTTGTAAGTGAAATTTCTGTTGAGAAATTGCGCCATTATGCAGAAGATGCAGGACAATCGAAAGAAGAAATTGCGAAAATTACAAAACCTCAGTTGCAATATAATTTTGAAGCTGACGGAGTTTATTTGAAAGAAAACTAAGATTTTTAACTCAATAATTAATCAAAACCTTTCTATTTTTGGAAAGGTTTTTTTATGAAATCAATTCTATACAATATGACAAACTTATTTCAAGCCAATCCAAATCAGTATTTTTCATTGATCGGAAAATCGATGAATGACGAATTATTTCAATCATTTCAAAATGAATTTGAATCTGATATTTCAGAGCAGAATATCGCTCAAGGAAAAATTGTGTTGTACAAGGAAAAAGGCATTTCTGTGAAAATTGTTGATGAAATGATTACTTCGATTAAGTTTTATCTTTCTCCAAATCCAATTTGTAAGGTTTATGAAGGTCAAAATATTTTTGATTTAAATCGAAATGTTGATGAGACGCATGTTCGTAAAAGTAATGATTATAAAAGAATTATTAATAATGATCCAAATCGTTTAGCAAATGATTATTGTCGTTTAAATTGTTTATTTTCTTTTGATTCGATGACTGGAGAATTCTTAACGATTGAAATATTAAACGAATTATAAGATGTTTTTCTGCTGAAAATTTTAGATATTTATCGTTTAATAATAAACCTTAAATGAAAAAATATTTAAGTATTGTTCTGTTTATGTTAACTCTTTCAGCTTTTGCGCAGTTGAAAGTTAATAATACAGTATCTTATTATTCGATGAAAGCAACTTTTAATCTAGATAATCAAGAAATTGTAGATAAAATTAAAAATCTTGGAGACAAAATTCTTGCGACAAAAAATATAAATAATACAAATACGTAAAAAATGAGCTACAATTATTTTGTAGCTTTTTTTGTGTTAACGCTTCGTTAACCGTTCATTAACCTACGCAAATTAATCTTTTTCAGAATTTTATAAAAAATAAAAATATGAAAAAGATACTATTAATTGGAGCTATTTTGATAACAGCTTTTACTTGTCAAGCCCAGACTGCAACTGCGGTCACGAAAACAAAAACATCGGGGACAACAACTCATTCTACAGTTTCGATAAATGTAAGCGATAGCAACGAAGTTTATTCGTATTCGGCAATTTTTGATAAACCAAAGTCGGCAAATGCAATCAAAGAAATCGGAAAAGTATTTGGAAAACCAGTGACTGAAGGAAAAAACTATGTTTGGAGAGAAGGAGAATCTTTAGAAATAAAGGCTCGTGAAGGAAAAATTTCGATAGAGTTTGAAAAAGGTTCTACAAAATTATATGAAAAAGTAAAAGAATTGGGTGAATCTATTTCTGTGGTTGTCGGAGAAAAATAATCATTCTAAAACATAAAAACGGAAGTCAAATTTGACTTCCGTTTTTTTATTATTTTAATTCTCTATACTTAAAATCTTTTCCAAAAAAGTAATTCCATATCAAGCTAATAAGAATCAAATTTGCTATTCCACGAATTGTTATAAATATCCCGAAATTACCAAAACGTTTGTATTTAATATGTGATAATTCTTCTTGATGATTAACTATATATTCGTATAAATAATAATCAAAAACTAACATCGAAAGGCTAAAAAGAGCTAAAATAACATAATGAAAGCGTATTATGTCTTTAATTTTTTTTAGATTTTTATACAATAATACAGCTCCAATAAAAGAAAAAAATACGCTTGAATGAAAAACAATTTCAGTTATAGTATGAAGTTTCGGAACCTCATTATTTTCTTCAATATCTTCAACTAAATTTGGCTCGAAAGAATTCTTCTTTTCTTCTTTTTCGTGATAAATAATTTTAGATGAAATTAAATTTTTAATTCGAGTTGTTTCAATTTCAGAAAACTGAACATTTCGTTCATTTTTTAAAATTTCGAAAGCCATTTCTATTGCTTCAGGAACAAATCTAGAATCATCTTTGATGTAAGAATTTAATTCATTTGTAGACAGTTTTTGAAGAACGCTTCTTTTAACTTGCATTAATTTAATTATAAATCAAATATTTTGCTCTTATCTTCATAAAAGCCTCCAAATCTTTTTGCCAAGTTGCTTTTATTTCTTCTTCTGATAAACCTGCTTCTATTTGTTTACGCAATTCATCTGTTCCAGAAAGTTGATCAATCCACAATTTTTTACCATTCATCGTCCAAAAAGGTTGCTTCGTATTGTTTTTATATGCATTGATTAACCATTTCAAATTGATGGAAGATTGATACGGAACATTCGATAAATCCTCACCGTAACAAACTTCATCTTTAAATTTTGGACTTGTTGCACCAGGTTTTGAAGTTGGCGTATATTGATAAGGCATATTTTTTAAGAATGGTGAACCATAAACCTGAAACTGAATATCTGTTCCACGACCTTCGTTTACGTTTGTCCCTTCAAACAAACACGTACTTGGGTATAAATTTATCGCATGTGCATTTGGTAAATTAGGCGATGGTTTTACTGGTAAATTGTACTTGGATTGATGAGTATAATTGATCAATGGAATAATTTCCAAATCTGCTTTTATACCATTTGCTAACCAACCTTCACCGTTGATCATTTGCGCATATTCGCCAATCGTCATTCCATAAACAATCGGAACATTGTGCATTCCAACAAATGATTTGTACTCGTTTTTCATTACAGGTCCGTCCACATAATGTCCGTTTGGATTTGGTCTGTCCAACACAATTACTTTCTTGCCATTTTCAGCCGCAGCCTCCAAAACATAATGCAAAGTAGAAATGTATGTGTAAAAACGTGCGCCAACATCTTGCATATCAAAAACCAAAACATCTACATCGGTAATCTGATTTGCTTTCGGTTTTTTATTGTCACCATAAAGAGAAATAATTGGCAAGTTAGTTTTTGTATCAATACCAGATTTTACTTTTGCGCCTGCATCAGCATCTCCTCGAAAACCGTGTTCTGGCGAATAAAGTTTAACCACATTGATTTTATTTTTTAGTAACAAATCAACTGTATGCATCGTTGTTCCATTAATGGTTGCAATTCCTGTTTGATTAGAAATTAATCCAACTTTTTTACCTTTTAATTTCGAAAGATAGTTAGCTGTATTTTCTGCTCCAACAAGAATAGTTGAATGATTTTCTATCGTTTTTGATGTATTATTTTGAGCTAAAATTGGAGTAGAAAAGCCGAAAAAAATAACTGAACTAAGTAAACCAATTGATGTATATTTGACAAAGTTTTTCATTTCGTTTTGAATCATTTGAATTTAGGCGAATTTAAAGCCTAAAGTTAGTTTTAATCTTATAAAAAATATATAATTTGAGTTTTTCTTGGTGGTTTTCAAAAAAAATTGCGCTTGGTAAAAATACTAAAAATAACTTATCGAGTATTATTATTCGAGTAGGTCAAATTGCGGTAGCATTAGGGTTGATTGTTTCTTTGGTGACGATTTCGACTGGTGTTGGTGCAAGAAAGGCGATCAAAGAAAAGTTGGCCGATTTTAATGGTCATATTACAATTAGAAACTACAATAGTAATACGTCATTAAATTCTGATTCATTATCACTTCATCAAGCTTTTTATCCAAAGTTTAAATCAATTCCAGAAATAGAACATGTGCAAGCAATTGCCAATAAAAGTGGTGTTATCCGAACGGATGAAAATTTTAGTGGTGTTGTGTTCAAAGGAGTTGGAACAGATTATGATTCGGTTCGTTTTGAGAAATTTATGGTAAAAGGACATTTTCCACGAATCAATAAAGATTCGATTATGGATGAGGTTTTATTATCGAAAAAGATTGCGGACGAAATGAAATTAGATGTGGATAGTTCGTTTGTGATGTATTTTATTCAAGAGGATACGAAGCCAATTTATCGTCGATTTACCATTTCTGGATTATTCAAAACAGACATCAAAAATTTTGACGATCAAATTATGTTTGGTGACATCAAGCATGTACAACGTCTTAATCGTTGGGATTCGACAACTGTTGGTGGATTTGAATTATTTGTAAACGATGTCGAAAATATTGACCCAATTGCAAAGCGTGTGCAAGAAAATATTCCATACAATTTGTATGCAGAATCGGCTACGGCTTCTTTTGCTCAGATTAACGATTGGATTTCTATTTTCGATAAAAATATTGTCATTATTCTTTTTATCATGCTTTTTGTCGTGGTGATTAATATGGTGATGGTTTTATTGATTTTAATTTTAGAACGAACACATTCAATCGGAATTTTAAAAGCATTTGGTGCAACAAATTGGCGAATTCGAAAATTATTCATCAATTACGCATTATTTATTATGTTGCCAGGATTAATTGCTGGAAATGCAATTGGACTTGGATTATTATTCATTCAGAAATATTTCGGAATTATCAAACTTCCGGCAGAAAACTATTATTTATCAACAGCTCCAGTTTATTTAGATTTTGGCACAATTGTTTTATTGAATGCAGGAGCGTTATTAGTTTGTGCAATTGTATTACTTTTGCCATCGTATATGATATCTAAAATTACACCTGCAAAAGCGATTAATTTTAGATAAAATTTAATGTTTTAATTTAAAAGTTAGAAAAAAATGAAATACGCAAACAATATATTAGAAACGATTGGGAATACACCTTTGGTTAAAATTAATAAGATTACAAAGGATTTACCATGTACAGTTTTAGCAAAAGTTGAATATTTTAACCCTGGTCATTCTTGTAAAGATCGTATGGCATTGAAAATGGTCGAAGATGCCGAAAAAGATGGTCGTTTAGTTCCTGGAGGTACAATTATCGAAGGTACTTCTGGTAACACAGGAATGGGGTTAGCTTTGGCTGCTGTGATCAAAGGTTACAAATTAATTTGTGTGATTACAGACAAACAATCGAAAGAGAAAATGGATATTTTGCGCGCTGTTGGAGCAAAAGTTGTCGTTTGTCCTACAGATGTTGAGCCAGATGATCCACGTTCTTATTATTCAGTTTCGAAACGTTTGGCACAAGAAACGCCGAATGGTTGGTATGTCAATCAGTACGATAATCCATCGAATGCACAAGCGAATTATGAGCAAACTGGACCAGAAATTTGGGAACAGACAGAAGGAAAAGTAACGCATTTTATTGTTGGAGTAGGAACTGGAGGAACAATTTCAGGTGTTGGAAAATACTTGAAAGAAAAAAATCCTAACATTAAAATTTGGGGAGTTGATACGTATGGATCAGTTTTCAAAAAATATAAAGAAACTGGAATTTTCGATGAAAATGAAGTGTATTCTTATGTAACAGAAGGAATTGGTGAAGATATTTTACCTGAAAACGTAGATTTTGATATTATTGATGGATTTACAAAAGTGACTGATAAAGATGCAGCGGTTTATACGCGTCGTTTAGCTTTAGAGGAAGGTTTGTTTGTCGGAATGTCTTCGGGTTCTGCGATCAAAGGATTATTACAAATGAAAGACGAATTCGGACCAGATGATGTTGTAGTGGTTTTATTCCACGATTCAGGTTCTCGTTACGTAGGAAAAATCTTTAATGATGATTGGATGCGTGACAGAGGATATTTGGACGAAGAAATCAAAACGGCTGTGGATTTGATTAAAGAACATGTCGATAAACCTTTGGTAACGGTTCGTACAGAGGAATTGGCTTCTCATGCAATTGATCGTATGCGTCGTTTCAAAATTTCTCAAATTCCAGTAATGGATGTAAATGGAATTGTTGGTTCTTTGGATGAATCAGATTTGTTTCAAGCATTTTTAGAAGATAGAAATGTTGCTGAAAAACCTGTTCATGAAATTATGGGAAAACCTTATCCAGTTGTTAAAGCAGGAACATCTATTGAAGAAGTTTCGAAGTTAATTACAAAGGATAATCAAGCTGTTTTAATAGAATTAGAAAACGGAAAATATCATATCATCACAAAATATGATATTATTAACTCGATTAAATAACAAAAATCCTATCTTTGAAGCGATATGGGAATTGTATTAAAAGGTCAGAATTTAGTAAAAGATTACGGTAAAAAACACGTCGTAAAAAATGTGTCTTTTCAAGTAGAACAAGGAGAAATTATTGGATTATTAGGACCAAATGGTGCTGGTAAAACGACTTCTTTCTATATGATTGTTGGTTTAGTAAAGGCTACGCAAGGAAAAGTTTTTTTAGATAAACAAGATATCACAAACGATGCGATGTACAAACGCGCGCAAAAAGGTATTGGATATTTGGCGCAAGAAGCCTCTGTTTTTCGTAAACTTTCTGTAGAAGATAACATCAAATCTGTTTTACAATTCACGAAACATTCCAAAAAAGAACAACAAATGCGTACAGATGCTTTGATTGAAGAGTTTTCGTTAGAGCATGTTCGTAAAAATCGTGGAGATTTACTTTCTGGAGGTGAGCGTCGTCGTTGCGAAATTGCACGTTGTTTGGCAACAGAACCTAATTTTATCTTATTAGATGAGCCTTTTGCTGGAGTTGACCCAATTGCGGTTGAGGATATTCAGAAGATTGTACGTTCGTTAAAAGATAAAAATATCGGAATCTTAATTACCGATCATAATGTATCGCAAACGCTTGCAATTACCGATAAAACGTATATTATGTTCGAAGGTAAAATCTTGAAAGAAGGTTCGCCAGAAGAATTAGCAAATGATGAAGATGTTCGTCGCGTTTATTTAGGTGAAAACTTTATGTATCAGCAGATATAAATTACACTATAGTATTTTCTAAACCACTCAATTTTGAGTGGTTTTTTTGTTTTAAATCACTTCAAAATGTTCTAAAATTAAGATTTGCTTAATTTTAAAAATTTTTCATTTAGCAGTTACTTTTTCGATATATTTAAGTACTAAAACTTACTGATATAGAATGCTAAAACTTAATTATTATTTTATTTGCTTAATTTCAATTCTTGTGTTGAATAGCTGTACACACGAAGAAGATGTGATAAAAGGACCAAAAAAATCTACAAATAGAGGAGGAGTGGTGCTTACGTTTGATGATGATTATGTGGACGAATGGTTCAATGCAAATATAAAATTGAAACAATACAATTGGAAAGGAACGTTCTATGTAACGCATTTTGATAAGCTTTCGGAGAGTCAAATTCGTGAGTTAACTTATCTGCAACAAAACGGAAACGAGATTGCTGCGCATGGTTTAAATCATGTACATACAACAAAGTATATAAAAGAATTTGGAGGAAAAGAATTTATTGATAAAGAAATCGCTCCAATGCTAAGTTTGATGAAAAACAAAGGACTTGATGTAACCGATTTTTCCTATCCTTATGGTGATCGAAGTGTAGAATCAGATCAATTACTTTTCAATCATTTTAAAACATTAAGAGGAACAACTTATGGAAACGAAGCGCCTAATTTTCAGAACTGTTATTATCAAAATAAACCGTTATTTTTTGGTTTAGGAATCGATAATAGTTACGCGCATTTTAGTGTACCTTATTTTATTTCGTTGTTGCAATACGCAAAGGATAACAATAAGATAGTCGTTTTTTATGCGCATAAAACAGTTGCAAAAGCAACTAATAATTATGAAACTGAATTTAAAACCTTAGAAGAGATTTGCAAGTTTGTAAAGAACAATGATATGAAGTTTTATACGGTTAATGACTTACAAAAATTGAAATAAAAAAATGCTCAAATTCTTGAGCATTTTTCGTTTATTCTATAAAAAGTAAATCTCCTTTTTGGTTAACAGCTTCTTTGAAATAAAGATAAACATCTTGTATATCAAAACGTCTAAAATTGATTGCATTAGAAATATTTTGTTCAGGAAGTTGATAAATCATTTCAAAATTTAACATGCTACCAAAACCAGAACTCTCGATTTTTTCGACCAAAATTCCTAAAGATTCTAATCGTTCAATCAACCGATTAATTTCCAAATCATTATGTTTCATAATCTCTAAAACTTACTATTAAAGCGGTTTCAAAGCTAAAACATAAATTTTTAAAATAAGATTTTGAGAAATAAAATTATATGTTAAACCTTTTATGTTTCAACTTAAATCTCTCTTTTTTAATTATTTATTTTATAATATTTTTTTAAATAATCCAACACATTTTCTATTGAATCAAATTGTTTTATGCCATATTTTTCTGCCTTAATATCAACATTCCTTTTTCGCTAAAAACCATCTGGACAAATCACCAATGGTTTTTCACTTTTTGCATTCAATTCCCATTACATTTGTTTGTGAAATTCGGGCTCTTCTTTTACAGGCTCCCAAGCGCTATTCCAATCATTACGACGAGGATTTAGCAAGATGACTTTTTCATTTTTCAATTCTTTTGAAACTTTCGCTTGCCAATCTTCAGAATTTCCCATATCAATCGTTCCTCCCAAAAATATCTTTGTACGTTGATCATTTTTAGGAAATTCATTAGGTGATTTTATCTCAAGAGATTGAGCAAAAATTGTAGTATTCAATAATAGAAATAAGGCAAATAAAATTGCTTTCATGTTGTTTTTGTTTCGGCAAATATAATGAGGTTGTTGATTTTGTATTTAATGACTTTTGTTAGAATTGGCTTGAAACAAAGAATATTTAACATAGATTTTATACTTTTTGAATAGATTTAATGTTGTTTAGTATAAATAATAATCATAAATGAAAAAGCTACTACCCATTTTTGCTGCTTTTGTAATTTTCTCTTGTCAAGAAGACGAAGTGACAACTCCAGTCAAAGAACAGCCTACGAATCCTCAACCAACGGAAACTGAAATTTTCAAATTCGATAAAAATGTTTCAATTTTAGATGCATACTATTACAAAGGAGTAAACGGAAAAGATTATCCGGCAGAAGCAGAAGCTTTTTTCAAGAAAACGTGGACGCTTTACGAAGATCCTTCTGTCAAATCTATTGAATTGAAAAAAGATTCGATTATAATCAATGAAGAATTGAAAACGTCTAAATTTAAATCAACTATAGAAGAAAATAATCTGTATGCTACTGACGGTTCAAGAAAAATATTGTTGGGTCGAATTGATAAAACAACAAATTCATTTTATTTGTTCAAACATTTTGAGTCTTATGCTGTTGTAGATCCTGAAAATGGAAGTTCTGCTTCTGGTAAAAGTTCTTCTTTTGGAAAAATTACAAAAGACAATATTTTTCCAAGAATTATAGATAAGCCTGAAAGTTTAAAACAAGAAGGAGCTTATGTTTTTTGGAATAATGTTGAATATAAATTTGTGAAATAATAACAAAAAAAGCTAAGCGTCAATTGACACTTAGCTTTTTAAATTTAAATATTTGGATGATATTGATGTGACACTATTTTGTTGGCTCTTTGTGAGCTGTAGGCGTATGTACGATATCGAAATAAACAGATTTATCATCATTAGACGGATAAATTCTGTAAGTAAATTCTTGTTTTGTTAAAAGTGTAATGTCAACAATTCGTGTAAACAAAACTTCTCCTGCATCATTTTTAGCAACGATTGTTCTTGTTTTTCCATCTTCAGAAACAGACCAATCTACTTTCATTTTTGGCGTATCATCTAAATTGAACATAGTAAATGTACCATCTTTTTTGAAATAGGCATAACCTACAAAATTAGAAACATTAGTGTCTGTTAAGGCTACATTTTGTCCTTTGTTGTTCAAAGCATTAGTTGTTTCCCAAGAAGTAAAGGATAAAATTTCGCTTGGCGTTAATTGCTCTGTAATTCCTGAATCATCATCATTGTTACAACTAAAAAGTGTTAATCCAACCAATAATACAAAAATGCTTGTTGTAATTCTTTTTAAAATATTCATGTTTTATTTTTTTGATAGCACAAATAAACTCAATATTTAATGGCTTAAATTGTAGATTTTATTCTCATCATTGAATAAATTATTGTTGAGTTGAATAAAATAAAAAAGCTGAAAATCAGGATTGATTTTCAGCTTCAAAAAATTACTTTTTAGCTTTTTTGGTTGGTTTTTCTTCAACAACATCTTCCTCATAATAATACTTATGTCTCGGACGTTTTACACCATAAGAGCCATTCACAATTTTTCCTCTTCTCGATTTTTTATCGCCTTTTCCCATTATAAATGTTTTAAAATTAATAAATTCGATTACTTTCTACCTAAGTTAATAATTTCAATTTAGTTGGACAAAAGTTTTACAATTCTTTATCATTTAATCTAACTTTGTGACATCATTTGGCGTGGAGAATAATTAATTTTAAACCAAATAGAAATGAGTAGAAATACAGACGCAAATAAAAAGGCACACAAGAAAAAGTTAGATCAAAAGAAGCGTAAAGCGCAAGAAGCCGAAGCTGAACGTAAAGCTAGATTGAAAGCAATTAATCAGCAATTTAACGAAAAAAATAAATCAGAAACGGGAGAATAATGATAAAAATTCTACATACAGCCGATTGGCATTTGGGCAAAAAATTAGATAGTTTTTCTCGATTAGAAGAACAAATTTTAGTCATGAATGAAATTGTCGAAATTGCAGATCAACAACAAGTTGATTTGGTACTTATTGCGGGCGATTTATTTGATAATTTTAATCCTAGTGTAGAAGGTGTAGAATTATTTTACAAAACATTAAAAAGACTTTCGAATAATGGAAAACGCCCTGTTGTAGCGATTTCTGGTAATCACGATTCTCCAAGTTTGATTGATGCGCCAGATCCGTTGGCGCGCGAATGTGGAATTATTTTGATTGGTTATCCAAATGCAAAAATTCAGGAATTTGAATTAAATGATTTCAAAATTTCGAAATCTGTAGAAGGAATGATTGAATTGAAATTAAATTCTTTCAATTTTCCGATTCGAATTATTCATACGCCTTATGCAAACGAAATTCGTTTGAAACAATATTTTGGAGAGAATAAAGAAGATGCATTGAATGAAGTTTTAGCGACAAATTGGAAAAATATTGCGGATGAATATTGTGACGAAAATGGTGTTAATTTATTGATAGCACATTTGTATATGAACCAAAAAGGTGCTGAAATTTTAGAGGAACCAGAAGGCGAAAAACCGATTAAAATTGGAAATGCAGATATGATTTTTTCCGAAGCTATTCCGCCTCAAATTCAATATACAGCGCTTGGACATTTGCATGGTTTTAAGAACATCGGAACAGAAGAAAAACCTGTTGTGTACAGCTCTTCGCCTTTGTGTTATAGTTTTTCCGAAGCTGGTCAAACCAAGTATGTTTCGGTAATAGAAGCAGAACCAAATCAAGCTATTTCTTATCATAAAATAGAATTAAAGAACGGAAAACCACTTATTCGTAAAACTTTTGATGATATAAATGTAGCTGTAGAATGGTTGAATGAAAATCAAAATGCGTTGGTTGAATTGACTTTAGAAAGTGATTCTTTTTTGAAAGCTGATGAACGAAAATTGATTTATCAAGCACATGATGGAATTATTCATTTGATTCCGAAAGTTAAAAATCAAGAAATTGAAACGGTTGAATATAAGTTTGCAGATCAAACGAAAGATATGAAGGAATTGTTTACAGATTATTTCAAATCGAAGAACGGAAATCAAGAACCAAACGACGAAATAAAGGATTTGTTTAACGAAATTTTGAATTCATAATGATTCCAGTAAAATTAACCATAGAAGGACTTTATTCGTATCAAGAACGCCAAACAATTGACTTTTCTGAATTAACAGAAGCAGGATTATTTGGAATTTTCGGGAATGTAGGTTCCGGAAAATCGTCAATTTTGGAAGCGATTATGTACGTTTTGTATGGCGAAACAGAACGTCTAAATTCCAAAGATAAGCGTGCTTACAATATGATGAATTTGAAATCGAATTTGGCATATATCGAGTTTGATTTCTATAATTTTGAACAAAAATTATTCAGAGCAACACGTGAATTTAAAAGAAATTCGAAACGTTTTGAAGATGTAAAATCGCCAATAGTTGTTTTTTATGAACAAAAAGACAATGAATGGATTCCGCTTAATCATTCGAAAGCAGAAGAAATAATTGGGTTGAGTTACGAAAATTTCAAACGAACAATTATTATTCCGCAAGGGCAATTCAAGGAATTTATTGAGTTGGGTGCAAAAGATCGAACACAAATGATGAAGGAAATTTTTGGACTTCATCGTTATGATTTACAAGATAAAGTTGCAGCTTTAAATTCTCAAAACTTAACGAATTTGAATCAACTAGAAGGGAAATTATCTGGATTTGAAGAAGTTTCGGAAGAAAAAATAAAAGAGCTTGAAGAAAATTTGATTGAGCAAACAAAAGTTACCAATCAAGTTCAAGAAGAATATAATCAAATGAATGAATCATTTCAACGTTTAAAAGCGTTGAAATCAGATTTTGAGACTTTAAAACAAAAGAAAATTGATTTTGAAAAAGTTTCAGTTCAGAAAAATGAAATGGATCAACGAAAACTTGAAATTGAGCGCTATGAATTGATTTTTAATGCGTTTTCTCAACTTTTAGAAAATCATAAAAAACTTTCAAATCAGATTGAAGAAAAGTCAATTTCAGTTGAAAATCAACAAAAACAACTGACTTTAATCGAGAATCAAATCAAAGAAATTTCGAACCAAATTGAAGCGATTAAAACTGATTATGAAACTTTACCAATAAAACGAAAAGAAGAAACAGATTTAGAATTAATAGTTCAAATTTTAACTTTTTCAGAGGAGATAGAAAAGTTAAAAGTAAGAACAGCAAAAGGTTTGAAAGAAGTTGAAGAGGTTCAGAAAAATGAACAGAAAATTGAAGCTTCAATCAAATTATCTGAAAAAGAAGTCAAAACTTTAGCTGAGTCAAAAATAGATGCGCAAACATTGATGGAGGTTGGAAATTGGTTTGTTCAGAATCAAAATTTGCAACAATCTATTCAGAAACAACAAACTAAAATAGATGAGCAAAAGCAACAAATTAATGTTTTCGAAGCTCAATTCAAAACAGATAATATTGAAATTTCAAGTTTTGAAAATTGGTTTAGTTCTGAATTTGAAAAGCTTGAATCAACTAAAAAATCAATTGAAAAACAGAAAAATGAATTAGAAGTTCAGCAAAAGTTGGTTCATTTTGCACATAATTTACACGAAGGTGAATCTTGTCCGCTTTGTGGCGCTTTAGAGCATCCGAATATTGTTGAAATTGATGATATTTCCACGAAATTTGAAGTTGTAAATAATGAATTAAATCAAATTGATGAAAAGTTAAAATCGCTTCAGAAAAAACAAAATGAAGTTCAGAAAATGATTGATCAAAAACAGTTTATTGAAAAACAAATTGCACAAGAAAATCAAGTTTTGAATGATCTGAAAATTGAACAAGAAAATCATATGAATTTGTTTGTTTGGAAAGATTTTGATTCGAAAAATGTTGAATTATTTGAAGAAAAAAAGAAAGCAGCTATTGCTTTGGACAAAACAATTTCGAATAAAAATAAAGAGATTGAAACTTTTCGTGAAACTTTAGAGAAAGAACGTGAATCTGTTGAAAAATATAAAAATGCTTTAGAAAAATTTAGATTAGAAGAAGCTGAAAAAGCTTCTCAAATCAAGCAAAATCAAGCAAATTTGAAAGTCTTGAAATTTGAAGATTTTCAAAATCAAACAACAGAAAATGTGCTTCAAAATTTGAATGATTTAAAGTTAAATAATACAAAAATTGAACAAGATTATATTCAATTTACAGAAAGTTTAAATCAATTGAATCCAAAATTAGCTTCTCAAAAAACTTCAATTGAATTAGTTGAAAAACAAATCATTGAGTTGAAAGAAGAATTGGCTATTAATCAAAATCAATTAGAAAAATCATTAGAAAAAAATCAAATACAAAATATTGAAGAAGTTCAATTAGTTTTAAATCAACAGTTTAATGTTTCTGAAATCAGAAAAGAATTAGAAGATTTTAGAATTTTGTTCGAAACTTTGAAAAGTTCAATTCATGAATTAGAGCAGAAATTAGCGGATGTTTCTTTTGATGAAATGATTTATAAAACACAAGAAGAAAAATTAACTTTTGTAACAAATCAGTTGAAAGAAGCGACCGAAATTGTAACAAAAACAAAAACTGAAATTGAGCGATTGAATAAATCTTTTGCTGAAAAGAAAGATTTGTTAATTGAATTGCAGAAGTTGCAAAAACGAGCGACAAATTTACAAACGATGCGAAATTTGTTTAATTCAGCGGGATTTGTGCAATATGTTTCGTCTATTTATTTGAAACAATTATGTGATAACGCAAATGTGAGATTTCATCGAATGACGAGAAATCAATTGAGTTTACAAATGAATGACAACAATGATTTTGAGATTATAGATTATTTGAATGAAGGTCGTTCACGTAGTGTGAAAACGCTTTCTGGAGGACAATCTTTCCAAGTTTCATTGAGCTTGGCTTTGGCTTTGGCAGAAAGTGTGCAAACGAATGCGAAGTCAGAAAAAAACTTCTTTTTTATTGATGAAGGTTTTGGAACGCAAGATGCAGATGCTGTAAATATCGTGTTTGAAACGTTGATGAGTTTGCAAAAAGAGAACCGAATTGTCGGTATTATTTCTCATGTTGACGAATTAAAAGATNNATCGAACGGATTTTTTTATATTTTGATTACTAACTTTCTATTTTTATTGTTTTCAGCAATTCGGGTAAAGCGGTATTCGTAAATTCTTCTTGCGCTTCTATTAACAATGGCTTATAATCGTGATAGCGATTAGAAAAATGACCTAAAATTAATTTCTTTACATTGGCTTGTTTCGCAATCATTCCAGCTTCTTTAGCTGTTGTATGTCCTGTATAAACGGCTAAATCTTTCAATTCATGCAAAAATGTTGATTCGTGATATAACAAATCGACACCTTTTATAATCGGAACAATATCTGGTTTATATTTTGTGTCCGAACAAAACGCATAACTCAATGATTTTTGAGCATCAAAGGTTAAATAATCATTCGGAATTATTTTTCCAGATTCTAACGTAAAATCTTTTCCATTTTTCAAATTTTGATAATCGCAGATTTCAATTTCTGGAAATTCCTCGATCGTATCCATATTCAATTTTCGAGGTTTTGGCTTTTCTCGAAAAAGATAACCATTTGTATAAACTCGGTGATTTAGCGGAATAGAATAAACTTCAACTTTATCATCTTCAAAAACTAAAACAGATTCTTTTGTATGCAATTCGTTGAAAATAATCTCGAATGAGTTATTAGATTCTGTTAAACGTAATTGTGTCGTAATAAATTCCTCAATTCCTTTCGGACCATGGATATGCAAAGGCATATCGCGACCAAGTAATTGAAGTGTGGAAATTAATCCAATCAATCCAAAAACATGATCGCCGTGCAAATGCGATATAAAAATGTGATTTATTCGGTTGAATTTTGCCTTCGCTTTTCGCAATTGTACTTGTGTTCCTTCTCCGCAATCAATCAAAAAATAGCGTTCTGCGATGTTTAATAATTGAGCGGTCGGGTGCGTAAAAGCTGTTGGTAAAGCCGAATTAAATCCTAATATTGTTAGTTGTAAACTCAATTTACGTTTAGATTAGTTAAAAAATCGTTTAATTTTTCGACAGCTTTTCCTCGGTGGCTAATTGCATTTTTTTCTTCAGGAGACATTTGTGCAAAAGATTTTGAAAAACCATCAGGAATAAAAATCGGATCGTAGCCAAAACCATTGTCACCCATAATTTCAGTTGCAATAGTTCCGTTTACTCGACCTTCGAAAAAATATTCCTTTCCATTCAAAATTAAACAGAAAATAGAAATAAAATACGCTTTTCGATTTGTTTTTCCTTCCAATTCTTTCAACGCTTTTGCAATATTATCTTCATCTTTTCCTGTACCAGCATATCGAGCAGAATATACACCAGGCGCGCCATCTAACGCTTCTATCACTAATCCAGAATCATCTGCAAAGATATTTTTTCCAGTTTTATCGAAAATAGTTTTCGCTTTCAGTTGCGCATTTTCTTCGAAAGTTGTTCCAGTTTCTTCAATTTCATCAAAGAAATTAATATCAGTCAACGATTTCATCGATAGGTAAGAAGGTAACATTTTTGTAACTTCTTTTACTTTATTGTTGTTATGTGTGGCAAAAATTAATTCCATTTATATTGTTTTTTGTTCTGTTTTTTTGATTAATAAATAGACAGATAAAATTCCGATAAGTGTCATTCCTCCAATTAATAAATAATCTCTTTGTGCAAAAACTTCGCCTTCCATATCGCCCTGCATCAGCATTAACGAGTATGATAGTGTGTTGTTTAAGAAATGTAATAACATAGGCAAAAACAACGATTTTGTACGATAATAAATTATTCCAAAAATGATTCCTAAAAGTCCAGCGCTTATAAATTGCCAAGGATTCATGTGTGCGCATCCAAAAATAAATCCATTGATTAAGATTGCAGTGGTAGGATTTATATTGAAATTTAGCATTCCTTTCAAGATTATTCCTCTGAAAATAATTTCTTCGAAAATTGGAGCCAAAATACAAATCATAATAAATCCAGCGATTTTGTAATCTAACATCATTTCAAAAGAAGCTTGAAAAATTTTATAGATTTTTTCTAAAGGTCCAGTTGTCGGAATTAAACTTGTTGCAACCTCGGCTAAAGGCAAAAGAAATAACCAACAAGCTATTGATAATATGAGCTGAATTGGAGTAAAAGAATGTTTAATATCTTTTAAAATCGATGCAAATTTTGTTTGTGTTAACATCAATAAAATAACAATTGCGCAAACCGTTCCTGTTAAAAATCCTAATGGTAAAAGAACGTGATTAAGCGGTTTGTAAAAAAGTGCTGGAGCAGAAACAAGTCCGCCAGCAAATTGCATCATAATCACTGCAATCGCGCTATACAAAAGTGCTTTTCCAATGCCAAAACTTAGTTTATTTTCTTGCTTTGGAACAAATTCTTCAAACGGAGAGGTGTTATTCATGATGATAAGGTTTACCCTGCAATATACTAAATCCTCGGTAAATTTGCTCTGTTAAAAATAAGCGAACCATTTGATGCGTAAATGTCATATTGGATAAAGACATTTTTTTATTTCCTCGATTATAAACAGATTCGTCAAAACCATAAGGGCCACCAATCACAAAGACAAGATTTTTGACAGATTGATTCATGTAATTCTGAATATCATCTGCAAATTGCTTCGAAGTAGGCTGTTTCCCTTTTTCATCCAAAATGATCACAAAATCTGTATTGACGATTTTACTCAAAATTTGCTCAGCTTCTTTTTGTTTTTGTTGAATTTCGGACAAATTTTTACGATTTTTGATGTCAGGAATTTCAATTCTTTGATAATTAATGTGCGAAGGCAATCGATTTTCATACTTTTGTAATAGCATTTCGATGGCTTTTTCGTCTGTTTTACCGATACAAATGGTCGTAATATTCATTCAAAATTATTTATTGAGACAAAAATATGCGCATTCTACAAGATTTTAAAACATATACAGGAATAAATTATTTTCGAGATTGGTCGAAAACAAAATTGATGAACAAAAATACGGGCATCACGGTATATGATTTCTTGAAAGTTTTTTGGATTCGCGTTATGAAAGGTAATTTTCCGTTGCGTTCGGCAGCAGTTTCTTGGATTTTATTTTTTAGTATGTTTCCATTTTTGCTTTTTTTGTTTAGTATTTTGCCGCATTTGGTTTATTACCAAGAAATAAAAAATCTATTATTTACACAACTTCTTCCTCAACTTTTGCCTAAACATGTGAGCAACGAAGTGATTTCTTATATTGATAAAACGACGGCTGTGCAAGGAAAACGTAAAGTGAATTATTTCTTGATTTTGATTACAATTTTTATGTCATCCAACGGAATCCAAGGAATTATTAATGGATTTAATGTCTCGTATCAAGATGTTTATGTGAAGCGAAAAAACTCTAAATCGAGAATGATTTCGATTATTTTAACCTTGTTTTTTACAGCTTTTATTGTGTTACAAGTTTTTTTATCGTATTCGACATCAATTATTTGGAAATACTTAACCAACGTTTCATTCCTAAGTAAACTTGGACAGTTTTCGTATTTAATTAACTATTTTTCGGTATTTCTTTTCTACTTTGTTTCGATGTGTATGCTGTATTATTTCGGACCAAATCACAAAAAATCGCGTAGCACAGTAATTCCTGGAGCATTGTTAACTTCTGCTTTATTCTTATTGACAGTTATTGGTTTTAACACGTATTTAAGTTATTTTACAAACATTGATTTGTTGTATGGATCGCTTGGATTAGTGATGATTATGATGATTTTTGTATACATCAATGTGATTTTGATGTTGGTTGGTTATGAATTGAATATGTCAATTAATTACACCAAAAATTACGAATACGTTAATCATATCGACAATAATCGATTTATTAATTTGGATAAATTTTAAGGCTCATTTAAAAGATGACCGCAGGTTTTGCAATAAATAGCACCATCTAGGTGATAATCATCGCCACAATTGCGACATCTTTGTGTGTTTGTAGGAATGTCTTCTTTGTGTCTAGCCGCTTTATTCATTTCCATTGTTACAATACTTGTGGGAACAGCAATTACACCATAACCTATAATCATAACAACAGAAGCTAAAAATTGTCCCAAACCAGTGACAGGAGAAATATCGCCATAACCTACTGTTGTTAAAGTTACAATTGCCCAATAAATACTAATAGGTATACTTGTGAAACCAGATTCAGGATGATCATGTTCAACCATATACATGATCGAGCCAATTACAACAACAATTAATACTACAAATGATAAGAAAACGATGATTTTATCTTTACTTTCTTTCAGCCCTAACACCAACACATTTTTCCCACGTGTAAATCGTGTAAGGTTAAAAATTCTGAAAATACGTAGTAATCTTAAAATACGAATACTTGCTAGGTACTTACTTGTAGGTATAACTAAACCAAGATAAAATGGTAAAATAGACAATAAATCAATAACTCCATAAAAACTAAAAATATATCGCCAACGATTTTTAACACAATAGATTCTTAATAAATATTCTATAGTAAACAAAAAGGTTAAAATCCATTCTAAAGATACTAAAACTGTATGGTGTCTCGCATTAATTGCTGGAATAGACTCCAACATAACCAAACCTACACTTAATAAAATTAAAAGTAATAACGAGATGTCAAAAAGTTTTCCATAAGGTGTATCAGCTTCAAAAACTATATCGAATATTTTTTGTTTTAGCTTCTTTTCTTCATCAGCCCCCATTCTTTTTAGATAAGGAAATCTACCTTTAAACATTGGTTTATATTTTTGGAATGAGCTAAATTAGGAAAAAATTTTAGTATGAATATTCTATTGACTGGCGGAAGTGGATTAATTGGTTCAGAATTAACGAAGATTTTAATTAAAAATGGACATCAAGTTCGTATTTTGACAAGAGAAAAAGAGATTGAACATCCTTTTTATCATTGGGAGAAAGATACAATTGATGAAAAAGTTTTTGAAAATTTGGATGGAATTATTCATTTGGCTGGAAGCTTAATTGCGAAAAGATGGACAAATTCTTACAAAAAAGAAATTTTTTCGAGTAGAGTTGATACAGCGAATTTACTTTTTGAGTATGTCAAAAAATTGAATATTGATTTGAAATTTTTTATCTCCGCGTCTGGAACTGCTTATTATGGACAAATTACTTCGAACAAAATTTTCAAAGAATCTGATGAACCGAATATTGATTTTTTAGGTAAAGTTTGTGTCGCATGGGAAAATGCTGCTTATCAGTTCGAAAAAATAGGTGCAAGAGTGGTTTGTCTTAGAACTTCTTTTGTTTTGTCTAAAAACGGCGAAGGTTTCAAATTATTAAAAAAACCTATTCAACTTGGTGTAGGAGCAAATCTAGGTAACGGAAAACAATGGATGCCTTGGATACATATTACAGATTTGATACAAATGTATGCGGAAGCTGTAGATAATGATAAAGTAAAAGGAAGTTATAACGCATCTTCACCGCAATATATAAATCATTCGGAATTCAATCATACGCTAGCGAGAATAATGAATAAACCTTTTTTTATTCCTAATATTCCTGCTTTTGTTATGAAATTAGCATTAGGTGAGATGAGTAGTTTAGTCCTAAATGGATCTAGAATTGACGCAACTAAAATTCAAGAAATAGGTTTCAAATTTCAATATCCTACTTTAGAAAAAGCGTTAGAAGAATTGATAGAAAAGTAACGAAAATTTTATTTAGATTATTCTTTATGTATTATTGTGTATTGTACTTTTGCAGGAATTACAAATTGAAATGAAATTAAAAATTACTTTACTCTTTTTATTTATTGCATTATATACAAATGCGCAATCGAAAGATTTAAAATTCGGAAAAATTTCGGAGCAAGAAATTAACTTAACTCAAGTTCCTTTTGAGAAAAATGTAGATGCTGTTATTCTTTCGGAAGAAGGAAAAATGGATTTAACTTCGTCTAATTATTATTTGACTGTAAAACGAAGAATCAAAATACTGACTGATAAAGGACTTGATGAAGCAAATATACAACTGAATTATTACAGCAAGAATAGAAATGAATCTATAAGCGGAATTAAGGGAGGTACAATTAATATTGTAAATGGAGTAGAACAAATGACTCCGATTGATGAGAAAGAGATTTTTGATGTTTCTCTAAATGAATTGTATGCTGCAAAACGTTTCACTTTTCCAAATGTAAAAGTTGGTTCTATTATCGAGTATACTTATATCAAAAGTAGCGAACATAATTTTTCTATTGATGCGTGGAATTTTCAACATGATATACCAACGCTTTCGAGCAAGTTTCGATTAAATAATCAAGCTTATGGTACCTATTCGATTATTACAATTGGTGATGGTTTGAATACAAAGTATAAAGGCAAATCAAGTTCAACGGAGTGGTTATTACATAATATCCAAAGTTATAATCAATTAAAATACGTTTATAATCCTGAAGATCAAAGTGAACGTATCAAAATACAGGCTGCTACTTATCATACAGATGGTGCAAAGAAAACTACGATGAGCGCGTGGAGAGATTTGATTCAAGATATAAATGCACAATATGATTTGTATCGAAATCCTTCTGCAATCAGAGATTTAGCGCAAAATATTCCGAATGGAAAAGATGAGATAGAAACTTTGAAAAATGTGATTGAATATATTGATTCAAATGTAAAATGGAACAGATTTTATGGAATTATTCCAACGCGTTCAAACAAAACTTTATTGAAAGAAAAGTCTGGTTCTACAGCAGATATGAATCTTTTATTGAATGAAATTTTAACAGCCAAAGGTTTCGAAACTTCGATGGTTATGTTTAGTAGTCGTCATCATGGACAAATTTTGTTTTCTTATCCAATTGTCAATCAATTCAATTCTGTTTTGACGGTTGTGAAATTGAATAATGGCGCTTCAAATATTATTTTGGATGCTTCGAAATTAAATAAAGAGCAAATCGAATTTGGACCTTTAGACGTGTTTAATTATCACGGAATTGTCATCAAAAAAGGTGAAGCTTCTTTTGTAAAGTTGAATCAAAAATTGTCTTATTACGAATCATCATTAAAGTATGATTTTATGAGTAATGGAAATTTAGTTCTTTATCGTAAAGACAAATTCAATGGTTATTTTTATGATGATGATGTAGACGAAAAAAATGTTTTGAATAGGTATTTGACTGAATCTTTAGATGTGCGTTTGGACGAAGAAATTAATGATAAAACGTTTTTTGATACTGATTCTTACGTTAAAAATTATAAAGCAAAAGCTGTAATTCCGAATGCTCCATTTTATACATTTATTAATCCTTTGCGCGAATTTCTAAAACAATATACTTTTGAAGATAAAAATCGTCAGCGCAAAATAGAATTTAATTATCCTTATTTGTTTAATATTCAGGTGAAATCTAAAATTCCAGAAGGTTATGAAGTGATAATTGATGAAAAATACAAAGCGCATCACAAAACTGAGCTTGGTTTAGAGTATTATCAGGAAGCAAAAGTGAAAGATGGACAATTGATACTAGCAATTCAATTTTTATTGCCAGAAGGTGTTTATGAAGCGGATAAATACAATGAATTGAAACAATTTTTTGAGAAAATAAAAACAGAATCTCTGAAAGAAGTTTTAATGAAAAAGAAATAAACAAAATCCCGCACTGNNCAGTGCGGGATTTTGTTTATTATTCAATCACCATCAAATTACAACCTCGCACATCCGAATGATCGAAACGTCCTAATATTTCAAATTGATTGTGAGTTATTTTTTTACCTAAATCATCAGTTGCAATAAAACTAATCGAATTGTAATTTGCTAAATCAATCACATTTACGCCACCTGTTTTTCCTTCTTCAACATACTGGAAAGGATCTTCGGTTTCTCTGATCAAAATTCGCATCCAATTTGGCGATTTAAACGTCAAATCTCCTCGAGAATAACCTTGCGAAAGCAATTCCGTCATTCCATATTCCGAATGAATTTCATTTGTTCCGAAACCATTTTTCAAAATTGAATGCAATTCTTCGCGCGTAATTTCTTTCTTGCGACCTTTCATTCCGCCAGTTTCCATGACAATTGTATGTTGCAAATTCATTTTATAATTTTCGACAAAATCTAACAAAGCAAACGAAACACCAATCAAAATTGCTTTCTTGCCCGTTTTTTCGTGGGCAATAAGATTTTCGTACAATTCATCGTGATTATACAAGTAGAAACCACTTTTATCGCTGCCGGATTTCTCAATCCAATACTCCACCATATCAATTAGAGACGAACCTGAGCGCTCCAAATACGAAGGCAAAAGTGCGAAAATAGTATAATCGGAAAGCGGACCATAAAATTGCTCGAAACATTTTTCTAAACTGTAATGATACAATGCCAAATCCGTAACCAAATGCTTGCTTGTCGCCATTCCAGTTGTTCCAGAACTTGTGAAAATTTTTTCCACTTCACGATTTCCCGAAATCAATTCAAATTTCTTAAAAAACTGAATTGGTAAAAAAGGAATTTCGTTGGTGTGTTTTACAGTAGAATAATCAACGTTCAAGAAATTTAAGAAGTTTTTGTAGACTTCATTTTCTTGCGCTTGATAACGGAAAACTTCCAATGCAACGTTTTGGAAATCTTCTTCGGATTGAATAGAAAAAATTTGCTTTGAATCAAACATTTTGCAAAATTACAAAATAGAGTAGAAGTGTGCGAAAAATTAATTATTCTTTTGATTTTTATAAATTAAATAGATTATTGAAATAGCCATTCCGAAATAAGAACCATAATAGGCACCTGAATGCATAAACATAGCATTAATATAATTTTTAATATTAATAATATCTATTTCAACTTTAAAAGGCACATTTTCTAGATCAAAAAATAGGATTGCAATAAAATACCCTAAAAGACTTCCAATTAAAGCAAAAGAGAAATTTATAACTATTGAATTAAAGATATATTTTAAATTATTAGATGTTTTTAAAAATAAAAATATTACAGAATATATTAAACCAAAATAAAAACCTAACCAATAAGTACCTAAAAATCCAACAATAGCTGCGTTTATTCTCGGATTAGTAATATTCCATTCTGAAGTTCCAAATTGAAAGAAAAAATATTTTTCAAATAATTCATTAGAGATTGAAAAAGATATTTGATTATGACAAATCCCAAAAAGAATAGCAATTAATGTAGAGAAAATAATAATTAGAATAATTGATAAAATTTTAGAAATTATATTCATATTTAGATAATTTCTTTAAACTTACAAAAATTTACTGATTTTTAAGCTTAACAATTGTTGCATTGGCTTTGTAAAGATGATCACCAAGAATTTCGTAATTCTGAATTAAATCTTTGTAGAAAAGCGCACTTGTCGTCAAAAGTTTCTCTTTTTCGATGGTTTTCATCAAATTCGCTTCGGCTTCTTTGTAAATTGTATTGATCGTTTTTTCGATAAACTCCGCTTGTTTGATAGAAACTTCTTCTTGTGTTTCGTTCAAATTTTGATTTAAAATACGTGTTGTTTGATCCAAATTGTTTTGAAATTCGACCAAATATGTTCTCATTTTTGGTGTAAAATAACTATTTGTCATTCTACGACGACGATGAATAGACGAAATCTTAATCGCAATATCACCAACACTTTCCAAATGATGACAAAGTGTAATTAACTGATGAATCGCAATTGTATTTTCGTTTGGTAAATCTAAATCAGCAATTTCATTCAAAAATTCATTGACTTCTCGCTCCAATTGATCACCTTCTTTTTCGAGTTCTAAAATTCGTTCACGAAAAACCAAAATCTTTTCTTCATCACTTTCAGTAATCATTCGCCCAAGCGTATAAATTGTCTGTTTTGTTGTAGAAGCAAGTTTCAGAAGTTTTTTGTTGGCTTCATTTTTATATAGGTCAGAATTTGTTCCAAATGGAATCGCATAAAACTCTAACTTATTATCTGTAGATTTTACCGAGAAATACTTTTTCTGACAGTAGAAAGCCAATTTATTGATAAAAGGAGCAAATAAAATTACACCAACCAAATTACTAATGGTATCAAAAGCAATAAGCTGTATAGCAATATTCGATGAAATTGCTGAATCAATAAATTTTAAAACAATATTAGCAATCAACATAAAAATAAACGCAATTACAACATTGAAAAATGTATGAAATGCTGCGACTACTTTTGTGTATTTATCTCCAATTGCTGCAACTAAATGCGCTGTAAAAGTTGTTCCAATATTAGCTCCTAAAACAATCATTGCGGCTAATTCGATAGGTAAACCTTTGCTTGCTAATAAAATTGCAATGGTAATTGATGCTGACGAAAAGTGGACTAAAACTGTTAATAATATTCCAAATAGAATAAATAATAAATTAGTCAAAAAACCATAATGCGATAAATGTTGAAAGAATTCTTGTAACTTTTGATGACTTTCGATAGAAGGTAAAAAAGTTTTCAAGAAATATAGCGAAAGAAAAAGTAATGAAAGTGAAAATAAAATTCCACCTACTTTTCTTTGATTACGTTTTTTTGATAAATAAAATGGAAAAGCCACTAATATAAGAGGCAATGCAATTTGTATCAAATCGAATTTCATTCCGAAATAGACCAACCATAATGTAAGCGTAGTTCCGATATTTGCACCTAATATCAAACCAAATGCTTTTCGCAAATTAATCAATCCAGCATTTACAAATCCTAATATAAATACACTTGCAGCCGACGAAGATTGTATGGCTGTTGTAAAAAGAGTACCTGTAACAATTGTCGAAAAATTGTTTTTGGTTAATTTGTTTAAAGTGCGTTTAAAATTCGATCCAGATAACGCTTGTAAATTTTCGCTTAATAGTTTTATCGCAAAAATGAACAGAGCAATTGCTCCGAAAAGTTGCAAAATTTGTATGATAAGATGCATTAATGATTAATTGACCACAAAAATAGGGACTCTAATGTAAATAGAATATTATCTTTTTTTACTTTTATTGAAAAAAAGTTTGATTTTTTTTTGAATTCTAAAATTCTGATTTTCAAAATTGAAGTGGTTTTTTCGAAAAAACTTCTACTTTTTTTTGAAAAAACATTTGCGAGATTCGAAAAACTGCCCTAATATTGCACCACGAAAAAGGAACAACACTTCTTTCGAGAAATGAATCTCCTGTTTTCAATTTGAAATATTCAAATAATAATATTTTTGCCGATGTAGCTCAGCTGGCTAGAGCAGCTGATTTGTAATCAGCAGGTCGTGGGTTCGAGTCCCTCTATCGGCTCAGCAAAAATATAGGTCGGGGAGATACTCAAGCGGCCAACGAGGACGGACTGTAAATCCGTTGGGTAACCTTCGCAGGTTCGAATCCTGCTCTCCCCACTAAAAAGCCGATGTAGCTCAGCTGGCTAGAGCAGCTGATTTGTAATCAGCAGGTCGTGGGTTCGAGTCCCTCTATCGGCTCCAAAAAAGTTTATATTTTACTTTTAAAACAAAAATAAAAAATCGCCGATGTAGCTCAGCTGGCTAGAGCAGCTGATTTGTAATCAGCAGGTCGTGGGTTCGAGTCCCTCTATCGGCTCTTCTTTTTTGAAGAATACTTTATTATTAGGCGGGGAGATACTCAAGCGGCCAACGAGGACGGACTGTAAATCCGTTGGGTAACCTTCGCAGGTTCGAATCCTGCTCTCCCCACAATCCATTTTAAATATTTGGAAAGCAAATCATCAAATCTTTTGATGATTTTTTTTATTAATGTGTGCATCATAAAAAAAGCCCTTTTTAAAGGACTTTTTACTTGATGATGTTCTTAATAATCTCTATTGAATATACATTCGAAATTTTTTCTATAAAACTATTAAAATCTAATGTAGAATGATCGTCGGCATCGTCTGATATTGTTCTGATGATGATAAAAGGAATATCAAATTCGTAACAAACTTGTGCTACTGCAGCGCCTTCCATCTCGACACAAAGTATTTCGGGTAAGTTTTGTTGTAATTTTTCTTTCTGAGAATTTGTCGAGAAAAATAAATCTCCAGAACCAATTAAACCGACATGTAGTTGAGGTTGATGAATATTAAATTTATCCAAATCTTTTTCAGAAATCACATTATGTAAATGTTGCTCTTCTAAAATTTCTAAAATAGCTGTTGTCGCAACTTCTAATTGAGAAGAATCAGCCTCAAAATAAGCTTTTCCTAACATTGGGATTTCATAAGCAGGAAAAAGAGGTTGTGCATTCATATCATGTTGAATCAAATTTTGTCCTAACACAATATCTCCAATTTTTACATCAGTATGAATTCCGCCTGCAACACCTGTAAAAATTAATTCAGAAACTTTAAATTCAAGGATTAAAGTTGTAACCGTAGCAGAAGCAGCAACTTTACCAACACGAGAATAAACGACTACAACTTTTTGATTGTTTAATTCTCCAGTAAAATAACTTCTTCGGCCAATTTTATGTTCTTGCTTGTTTGTTAATAAGTTGACTACACCGTTTATTTCTTGCGGTATAGCACCCATTATTCCTATTATTCTTTCGCTCATCTTTTCAATTTGAAAGCGAAGTTACCAATTTATTTTCTGTATTTGTAAACCGAACAATAAATCTCATAAATTAAGATAAATGGCAAACAAATGATAATCAAACACGTATTTAGAAGATTTTTTATCATGTTACAAAAGTAGACTTTTTTCAGAATATGTTAAAAATCAATTGTGAATTAGTCTTGGCTTGTTGTACTTTTGTAACATAAAAGTTTGAAATGAAAAAATTATCTATAGCGATTATATGCTGTGCATCAGTAATGCTGATGAATTGTACGAATAAAACAGAAGAAAAACCAGTAGAACAACCTGCTAAAACTGCTGTTACAGTGGAAGAGCCAACAGAAATTGTAGAAGGTGTGATTAGAAAATCTGGAGTTGAGTGGACGGCTTATAAAACGACAGAAAAAGTGGCTGTTTCAGGACGTTTTGATGTTGTTTTGGTGAAAGACGCAAAAGAAGATGGAAAAACGCCTCAAGAAGTTTTAGAAGGTGCAAATATTATTGCTACAGTTGCGACATTAAATTCTGATCAAATTGATCGTGATCAAAAATTGAAAGATATTTTGTTCGGAAACATGATTAATACAAGCGAAATCAAAGGTCAATTACATTTCAGAGATGGTAAAACTTTCTTGAATTTAACGTTGAATAATGCTTCTAAAGAATACGAAGTAAAATCGACGTTTGAGAATAATGTTTTCACAATTGAAACAGATGTTGATTTGATGGATTTTAACACAGGAAAAGCGATGGAAGCTCTTAATCAGGCTTGTTTCGAATTACACAAAGGTGCAGATGGCGTTTCTAAAACATGGAGCGAAGTACACATCAAAGGTCAAGTAGAATTTAGCGATAGTTTCGGTAAATAATTCAAAAAATAAATAATTAATTTTAAGGCTACAATTTTTTGTAGTCTTAATTTTTATAAACAAATCAGTAAAAAATGAATTGGGTAATTTTACTAATCGCAGGGTTGTGCGAAGTCGGTTTCGCATCATGTCTTGGAAAAGCAAAAGAGGCAACTGGAAATGACACCTATTTATGGTATGGCGGTTTTTTATTTTTCTTAACGGTGAGCATGGTTTTGTTGGTAAAAGCAACGCAAACATTACCAATCGGAACGGCTTATGCAGTTTGGACGGGAATTGGAGCAGTCGGAACAGTTTTAGTAGGAATTTTTATTTTTAAAGAACCAGCAAGTTTTTGGCGCGTTTTCTTCTTAACGACTTTAATTTGTTCAATTATTGGATTAAAATTTGTGTCAAATTAACTGAAATTAAAGTGTTGATTTATGGAGAATTTTAATGTTTTTGATCAAGAGGAATTTATTCAGCAAACTGTCGAAAATAAACGTTTGAAAAAAGATTTGATTCAGACGATTTTTATTCAGCATGGTTATTTAATTATTTCTCAAAATGACCAAGAAATTAAACTTAAACAACACGATGTTTTTTTTCCTGAACCTAATAAATCTTACCAAATAATTTCAAAATTATCTGATTTAGAATTGTTGAGTTTAGTCTTAACCAAAAAGATTTTAGATACGTCGATTATCGATTTGAGTGGTTATGAATACAACCAATTTTTTGGCGAAAGTAGAATCAATAATTATCATTTCAATGAAATAGAATTTTCTGCTTTAATAGAACTTTTATTGCAATTGAAGTTGCGTTTGCAAGAGAAATCGACTAAATTCGTACGCTATTTACAATTCAATTTATTTTATGCGATTGTTTACACAACGTTTAGTGAACTTTCGAAACAACAAACAATTATTGTAAGAAAAGGAACGCGAAAAGATGATATTGTAAAACGTTTTTTGAATGATTTAAATAAGAGTTATACAGAAAACAGAGATGCAAAATATTATGCAGATAAATTGAATATTACAGTACGATATTTAACTGAATGTTGCAAATCAATAACAGGTAGAACGACAAAAGAATTAATCAGTTCTGTTGTGATTCGTGAATCGAAAGTATTGTTGAGTGAAACAACTAAAACAATCTCTGAAATTTCGAATGAGTTAAACTTTTCTGACCAATATTCATTCGGAAATTTTTTCAAAAAACATCTAAAAATTAGTCCAACTCAATTTAGAAAAAGTTTACAATAACTTCCGTTTTGGACATCTTTAGGCTACTTTTCAAACTTTTTTTAATCTCGATTTTTATCATCTTTGTTACTATCAAAAGGGTCACTATAATTTTATAGTAAAACAGAGGTGTTTTTTGATGGCGAAAACAAAAGTGAGTAGAGTATTACTAAAAGTTTATATCACCTCTGTTTTTTCTAAAATAATGTTTTTAAAATTAATAGTTCCGAAAAAGTTTAAAATAGTTCTAAGTTTACTGATATTTGAAAAGAAGTAATCCAAAAACCTAAAATGATTATTTTGACCATTTGACAAAAAACAAAAAGAGAACCTAAAAAATTAAGTTTTCTTTTTCTATATTTTATAGATATTTAAGTGGAAAATCACCTTTTATTGAAAGGTGATTTTTTTATGCTTTAAATAATTCATTCAAGTTTACTCCACCGAAGTTTCCTGAACTCATCATCAAAAATACTTTATCTTTTTTATCTAAACTTTCGATATAATCTTGCAATTGTTCACCATTTGTAAATACCAAAATAGAATCATCTCCAAAGGCTTTTTTGATATCTTCTGGAGAAATCATTTCCATACGTTTTATTTCTAATGCTTCTGGGCTATACATTACAATTTTGATATCAGCTTTGTCTAAAGCACCTTTGTATTGCACCAAAAACTCAGGATTCAAAGACGAATAGGTGTGGATTTCTAAACATCCTACAACTGTTTTATCTGTATATTGTTCTTTTACTGCATTCGTAACTGAAGTTACTTTACTTGGCGCATGGGCAAAATCTTTATACGCAACAAAATCAGAAGTACGATTAATTAATTCCAAACGTTTAGATGCTCCTTTGAATGATTGAATTGCTTCGTTGAAATCATCATCCATTACACCTAATTGTTTACAAATTGCACGAGCACCTTCTAAATTCATCAAGTTATGATTACCAAAGACTTCTAACGGAATTGGTCCATCTTCTGTTTCGATAAAAGTGATTCCATTTTCGATAAAATGTTCTGGTAAATGATAAGGGAATTTCTTGATTGCTTTCTCCGTTTCTTCTACCACTTTAACAACTTCTTCGTCTGTTTCGTTGTAAATTAAAGCACCTCCATTCACGATAGATTCTACGAATTTTGAGAATTGAGAAGTGTAATCTGCAAACGTTGGAAAAACATTGATATGATCCCAAGCAATACCTGAAATCAACGCAATATTTGGTTGATACAACAAGAATTTTGAACGACGATCTAAGGCAGATGATAAATATTCATCACCTTCCATAATCATAAATTCGTTGTCTTCTGTCAATTTTACCATCACATCAAAACCATCCAATTGCGCACCAACCATATAATCAACATCGATATTATGATAATGCAAAACGTGAAGAATCATTGATGTAATTGTCGTTTTTCCATGCGAACCACCAATTACAACACGCGTTTTATCTTTTGATTGTTCGTACAAATATTCTGGATATGAATAGATTTTTAAACCTAATTCTTGAGCACGTAACATTTCAGGATTATCAGCGTGAGCATGCATTCCCAAAATCACAGCATCTAAATCTGTTGTAATTTTTTCTGGAAACCAACCCATTTCTTCTGGTAAAATTCTACGTTGGTCCAAACGTGTTTTCGAAGGTTCGAAAATTGCGTCGTCAGAACCTGTTACTTGATATCCTTTTTCGTGCAAAGCAATCGCCAAATTGTGCATTGCACTTCCACCAATTGCAATAAAATGAACTTTTTTCATTTTGTATGTTGTATTCTTTTAGTCTTTTTTATTTTCTTCGTCGTAGCCCATTTCTTCGAAATCATCAAACTCTTCGTCGTCTTCATTCAAATAATCATCCAATGATTTTTCACTATTTTCAGCAAGAATTTCGTCCATTGGTCGAACTTTATTAAATTCTGGTGCTTGCTCAATTGCATTCATAATTTTTTTCATGATTGCATCACTCGAATCATTTTCATAATCGATTTCCAAAGGCTCTTTGAATGTCATTGTCGCATTAATTCCACGTTTTTTAATACGCAAACCTTTTTTATCAAAAGCTCTACGAAAACCATCAATTACAACTGGAATTACAATTGGTTTATTTTTCTTGATTAAATGTGCAGTTCCACGACGACCAGGTGCAAACGCAGTTGTAGTCCCTTGCGGAAATGTTACTACCCAACCACTTTGCAACGCAATATCAATATTGTTAATTTCGCTTAAATCTACTTTTCTATTTACATTTTCTCCTTTTGCACGCCACGTTCTTTTTACGGTAACCGCTCCTGTGTAGGCGAATAATTTCGTCAAAAGATTATCTTTCATTGTTTCTTCAGCGGCAACGTAATAAAAGTCAATCTTAGGATTAAGTAAATAAATTGGATTTTTGATGGTATCAATAAAACCATTTTTTACACTACAAAATACATGATACATCGCGAAAACATCAGCAAAATAAGTTTGATGATTCGAAACGAATAATACATTTTGAGCTGGCAAATGAACCAAGTTTTTTGTACCGCTAACTTTTAATTTATTAAAACCATTGTAACGGTTATAAGTAAATGATCCTAATAAGAAAATTAACGTCCTTTTTAGGAAATATAAATGTCCAAATGAATCGCGAAATGCGTTCTTTTTCTTTGCTTTTTGAGACACGAGTTCTTAATTGTTTAAGTTACAAATTTAATACGATTTTTAGATAATCTTTAAATTCTTCTAAAATCATTGCCGTTGCGCCCCAAAGAAATTCATCATCACCAATGTTATAACCAGGAATTTCGACAACTTGACCAGAAAATTCTCTCTCAAAAACTTCGTAATCAGCATTCAAAAAAGCTTCCAAATTTAATGGAACAACGTATTGTACTTCGCGCTCATCTGGATTGAAATGTGGTTCTCCATGATAAATTCCGATGTAAGGATAAACCAAGAAATTACTTGGCGGAATATACATTTCGCTCAATTGTCTTACAATCTCAATGTTTTCGTACTCTACACCAAGTTCTTCCATAGTTTCGCGAATAGCAGTTTCGTCAAAACTAATATCTTGTTCTTCAAATTGTCCACCTGGCAAAGAAAACTGATGTGAATGCGCTCCTTCGTAAGAAACACGCATGGTTACTGGGAATTCAACTTCTCCATCTTCGTTTTGATACAATAAAATCATCACAGACGCACTTCTAGGATTGGTACGTTTTACATATTCTAAATCAAATTTTTGACGATATGGAGGTGAAAGCTTTTGGTGTGATTCCCAACTTGGCAATTCTTCAACACTTTCAGCTAATAAATATTTTAATTCTTCTAAATCTAAATACAAAATGGATTGATTTTTAGGGTAATAAAAAAGAGTGAAATTTTTCCTCACTCTTTTTCAAAGATAATTATTTTCGTTGAAGAAAATTCAACCTTTTCGGTAAGGTTTATTAATTATTTAACTTTTAAGATTTAGCTTAAATATTTCCCATTGTTTGAATGAAAAATTGAATATTTTTGAAATTTAACATTATAAGTTTTAACTTCGTTAGGTCTAAAAATTATAAAAATGTTTAATAAAAAACTTTTTTACGGAATGATGGTTGGATCGTCAATCCTTGCCACTTCTTGTAGCGAAAAGTCAACAAATAGTATGTGGAACGATAAAAATCCTTTTTTTGAAGTGAGCACTTTGCCTTATCAAACTGCTGATTTTTCGAAAATTAAAAACGAAGATTTCAAACCTGCTTTGTTGCAAGGAATGGCTGAACAATTAGTCGAAATCAATAAAATTGCTAATAATTCTGAAGCACCAACTTTCGAAAATACGTTGGTGGAAATGGAAAAATCTGGTCAATTATTGTCGAGAGTTAGCCATGTTTTTGGATTATTGACAGGAGCAAATACAAACGAAACGTTGCAAGCAGTTGAGGAGGAAATGTCGCCTAAATTTGCGGCTCATAGCGATGCCATTTATTTGAATGATAAATTATTTCAACGTGTAAAAACTTTACATGACAATAAAAAATCATTGAATTTAGATAAAGAATCATCTCGTTTGTTAGATGTATATTATCAACGATTTGAATTGGCTGGCGCAAATTTATCTGCTGCACAAAAAGACGAATTGAAAAAATTGAATGGAGAAATAGCTTCTTTGGAAACTAAATTCTCAAATCAATTATTAAAAGGAACAAAATCTGGTGGCGTTACTTTTACGAAAGAAGAATTAGTAGGTTTGAGTGATGCTGATTTAGAGGCTTTCAAACAAGCTGATGGAACATATTTAATCAGTTTATTGAATACAACGCAACAACCTGAGTTGCAAAATATGACTAATGCAGCTTCAAGAAAAAAATTATTTGATGCAGCTTGGATTAGAACAGAGAAAAAAGACGAAAATGATACGCGTGCTACAATTTTAACTTTGGTTAAAAAACGTGCGGAGAAAGCTAAATTATTAGGTTTTGCGAATTATGCAGAATGGAATTTGCAAGATCAAATGGCGCAAAATCCAACAGCAGCAAAAGGGATTTTGAATCAAATGATTCCAGCCGCTACTGCAATGGCACAAAAAGATGCAAAAGAATTTGAAGCCTTAGCAAAGAAAGAAAATCCAGCAAATACATTAACAGCTGCGGATTGGAACTATTATGCTGAGAAAGTTCGTAAAGAGAAATTTGATATCGACGAAAATGAAATGAAGCCTTATTTCGTTTTAGATTCAGTTGTAGAGAATGGAATTTTCTTTATGGCGAAAGAATTGTACGGAATCTCATTCAAAAAACGTACAGATATTCCAACTTGGCACGAAGATGTAAAAGTTTACGAATTGTTTAATGAAGATGGTTCTCAATTGGGATTATTTTATACCGATTATTTCAAAAGAGATTCTAAACAAGGAGGAGCTTGGATGAGTAATCTTGTAGAGCAATCGCACTTATTTGGAACAAAACCTGTTATTTATAATGTCGGAAACTACACAAAACCTGCAAATGGTCAACCTGCGTTGATTTCGTATGATGATGTGGTGACAACTTTCCACGAATTTGGACATGCGTTGCACGGTTTCTTTGCGAATCAAAAATATCCAACTTTATCTGGAACAAATGTTTCAAGAGATTTTGTTGAGTTTCCATCGCAATTTCACGAGCATTATGTAACGGAACCATCTATCCTAAAAAATTATGCGAAGCATTATCAGACAGGAGCTGCGATTCCTGATGCGTTGGTAGAAAAAATGAAAAAAGCATCTAACTTTAACAAAGGTTATACGTTAACAGAATTACTTTCTGCTGCAGCTTTAGATTTGTCTTGGCATACAGTTTCAGTTGATAAAACAATTACAAGTGTAGACGATTTTGAGAAACAAGCCTTAATTGATAATAAAACAAATTTACCACAAGTTCCGCCTCGTTACCGTTCTTCTTACTTTAGCCATATTTTTGGTGGAGGATATGCAGCGGGATATTTTGCGTATATCTGGGCAGAAATGTTAGATCATGATGCATATGAATGGACAATAGAAAATGGAGGAATGTCACGTAAAAATGGTCAAATTTTGAGAGATAAAGTATTTTCTCAAGGAAATTCGGACGATTTGAATGTGATTTACAAAAATTTTAGAGGTAAAAACCCTTCAATTGAGCCCATGTTAAAATACCACGGATTGAAATAATCATTCTAAAATATTAACATCTTAAAAATCCAAGACATAGTTCTTGGATTTTTTTCGTTTTATGAATAAATTTGCAGCTATAAAAACAAGTATAAATGGGAAGAGCATTTGAATTTAGAAAAGGACGTAAATTAAAACGTTGGGCGGCAATGTCTAAAGCGTTTACTAAAATTGGGAAGGATATCGTAATGGCAGTAAAAGCAGGAGGACCTGATCCGCATTCAAATTCTCATCTTCGTGCGGTGATTCAGAATGCGAAGGCTGTTAACATGCCAAAAGATAACATCGAACGCGCAATCAAAAAAGCATCTGATAAAAATACAGAAAACTATAAGGAAGTTATTTTTGAAGGTTATGGACCTCACGGAATTGCCGTTTTAGTTGAAACTTCTACAAATAACAACAATCGTACAGTAGCTAACGTTCGTTCTTATTTCAGTAAATGTAATGGACAATTAGGAACGCAAGGTTCTGTTGAATTTATGTTTGATCATATCTGTAATTTCAAAATTCAAAAACCTGAAAATCTAGATTTAGAGGAATTAGAATTTGAAATGATTGACTTTGGAGTAGAGGAGATTTTTGAGGATGAAGATGGAATTGTATTAATTGCACCTTTCGAGAATTACGGAACAATCTTCAAATCTTTGGAAGAAGGTGGATATGAAATTATTTCATCAGAATTTGAAAGAATTCCACAAACAACAAAAGAATTAACAGAAGAACAAAAAGCTGACATCGAGAAATTGTTAGAGAAATTTGACGAAGATGAGGACGTAAATAACGTTTATCATACGATGAAAGAAGACGAAGAAGAGGAAGAATAATCTTTTCTTGAGAAGAATAATATGAAAACCGTTTAATTTATTTTAAACGGTTTTTTTTATCTTTAACCATAATTGAATTTTTGGGAATGATAAAAATTTTTACTTTACTTGGTTTGATTTTACAATTTGTCGCATTTTGGATGGCTGCGCCAGAAATTCTTGGAGCCGATTGGTTAAGTAAAACTGAAGAAATGATTCGGAAAGCAATTAATCAATTACCACAATTGATACTAGCTGTATTAGGAATGGCGATGGGAATGATGTTTTATCATTCGATGAGTTCTATTTTGGTATTTACAGTTGTTATGGTGATTATAATTCTATTATTGATTTTTTATAAAAAAGTAGAAAAGCTTTTGGACGAAAAAATCTCGAAACCATTGGTCAATAAGCTAATCATAAACGAAACATTTCGCTTTACTTTATTGAAGTTTGCAGCCTTATTTTTCACGCTTGGTTTCCTTATTCAGATAGCTTTGGTAATAATTGTATAAAATTTTTTAAAAATATTTATTTGATACTGAATAAACTATGTTTTTGTATTAAAAAAACTTTAAATTAAGGTTTGCAAATTCGAAAAAGCGTTCTATATTTGCACTCGCAATACCGCAATAAACTGCGTTATTGGAGAGTTGGCAGAGTGGTCGAATGCGGCAGTCTTGAAAACTGTTGAGGGTCACACCTCCGGGGGTTCGAATCCCTCACTCTCCGCTGAAAGAGATTCTATTAATTAGAATCTCTTTTTTTGTGTATAGTTTTGAGTAATGTTCTTACTTACTTCATGTTTATTATAAAAACTTGATATAATTTGACGGACGAAAACCTGTATGTTCTAAGAATGCATCCGAAAAAGTCTTTCTCGAATTAAAACCTGTTTCTTCTGCCAATGCATCAATTGTATATTTTTTGAGATTTGGTTCATCTGCAAATCGTTTCAAAAGATGATTAATTCTTAATTCGTTGATATATTGGTTGAAATTTTTCGATCTCGAACGATTAATATAATTCGGATCAGTATCAAAAGTT